>NZ_JBQHUB010000006.1:0-107832 GCF_052065415.1 Pseudoflavonifractor sp. HCP28S3_F10
GGACCCCAATAGGCCCCCGGGGAAACCGGGGGCACGGGGGGCCGTTTGTGGCACCCAACCCACCCCCCCGGTAACCCCGGCCCCCCGGGGGGCAAGAGCCCCCGGGGGCCGCCGTTTGCTCTGACAGCAAAGAGTACCGGCGCACAAACGCGCCGGTACTCTTTCTCTCGCGGATCAGCGGATCTTTTTGGCCTCCATATAGTAGCGCTTCTCCTGGGCCTCGCCCATGGAGAAGGTCTTGCGGGGCAGGACGCCGTCCAGCACCACGCCGCGGAACAGGTCCTCCTTGGCCAGCTCGGGCAGCTCGAAGCCCAGGTTGCCGCTCTGGGCGGACAGCCTCTCCAGGGCGGCGCTGCCGTGGATATAGTCGATCTTGGCGTCGGGGGTCTTGCTCAGGTAGTCGTCCAGGAAGGCCTGGAGGGAGGCCACGGGCAGGGCCCACTTGGAGTTCTCCACCACCAGGTAGCTCACGCCCTTCTCGGTGGTGCAGGGGAACACCTGGGCGCAATCGCAGGCGGGGCGCTCCTGAGCCACATAGGCCTTGCCGCCGTTGGCGGCGAAGAACTCGCCGGCGGCCTTGAGCACGCAGTCGGGGCAGACGTTGAAGAGCACGCGGTGGATGGGCTCGATGAGCAGGCTCTCGTCATGGATGTTGACCACCTCGGCCAGCACCCAGCGGGCGGGATGGTCCACCTGCTCCTCGGGGGACAGGGTGGCCTTGACCTTCTCCCAGTTGGCCTTGGCGGTGGCCATGGAGTGGTTGCCGTCGCCGGTGGCGAACTGCAGCAGGGGGGCCTTGCCGTCCACGCCGTACTTGGCCTCGAAGGAGGCACGGTCGCACAGGGCGTCCAGCGCGGTCTGCACCTGCTCGGTCAGCTCGCCCTCGGGGATGAACCAGCCCTCCAGATGGCCGCCGTTCAGCATCAGCTCCACGTCGTATTTCTTCTCCAGCTCGGCGGCCCTGGCGTACACCGGCTCGATGACGGTGCGCTGGGGATCGTCGATGAGGAGCATGATGTGGGGCAGCTCCATGGGGGCGTTCTCACGGACCTTCAGGCGGGGCGGGATGCGCTCCACCACGGTCTTTTCGGTGGGCCGGATCAGGGAGGTGGAGCCGGGGGTGTACTCATAGGCCTCCAGGTCGAAAGCCATCACCAGGCCCAGGCGGGCGCAGGCGCCGCCGGTGTCCCGGCTGAGGAGCATCATGCCGGCGGGCAGCTCCTCCAGCACGCCGTCAGCCATGTACTGGTCCATGGTGGCGTTGATCTTGCTGATGCGCTCTTCCACACCGGGCTGCTCCAGATAGACCTCGGGCAGGGTGATGCGGAGGGTGGAGGGTGCGTCGCCCACGATCTCCTCGGCCTGGGCCCAGTACTCGGGCTCGGAGGTATACTGGTCGCAGGCGATAACGGACCACTTCTGCAGGTCGGTGCCCTTGCGGGGGAAGAGGATCTTGGCGGTTTTGGTGCAGCGGTTCATGGGGTTTTACCTCCTACAATTCAGATAAGGAAAACGCCAGCCTGACCCGGCAGGCGGACAGGCTGGCGTTTGATGGGATCAGGATCAGATCACGCGGACACGGAGCACGCCGGGCAGAGCCTTGACCTCGCCCAGGCAGACGTCGCAGACCTTGTTCACGTCGGCCAGGATGCAGCAGTAGTCGCCCTTGACGGCGGAGGTGCTGTTGGCCACGTCCAGCTTGCTCAGCACGGCGTCCACATCCAGGCCCTTGCCCAGAATGGAGACACGCTGGCAGCTGCCCTTCTCGCCCAGGGAGACGGCGGGGTAGTTGACGGAGTTGCGGATGTTGCCGTTCTCCACATAGTCCCGCAGCTGCTCCACGGCCATCTTGGCGCAGTTGTCCTCGGACTCCTCGGTGGAGGCGCCCAGATGGGGGATGACGATGGCGCCGTCCATGTTAGCCACGGCGGCGTTGGGGAAGTCGGAGACGTACTTGCCCACCTTGCCGGAGGCCAGGGCCTCGGCCAGGGCGGCGTCGTCCACCAGCTTGTCGCGGGAGAAGTTGAGCAGGATGGCGCCGTCCTTCATCTTGGAAAAGACGTCGGCGTTGATCATGCCCTTGGTGGCGTCGCTCAGAGGCAGGTGCAGGGAGATGTAATCACAGTTTGCATAGATCTCCATGGGATCGGACACGCAGTTGACCTCGGCGGAGAGCTTGGCCTTCTTGTCGTCGGTCAGGTGACGGGTGTAGCCATAGACCTCCATACCCAGGGCCGCGCCGGCGTTGGCGACCTTGATGCCGATGCCGCCCAGGCCGATGATGCCCAGCTTCTTGCCCAGGATCTCGGTGCCGGCGAACTTCTTCTTGGCCTTCTCGGCGGCCTTGCCCACCTCGGGGTCTTCCTTATTGGCCTTGACCCACTCGATGCCGCCCACCACGTCACGGGCAGCCAGCAGCATACCGGCCAGGACCAGCTCCTTCACGCCGTTGGCGTTGGCGCCGGGGGTGTTGAAGACCACGATGCCCTGCTCGGCGCACTTGTCCAGGGGGATGTTGTTCACGCCGGCGCCGGCACGGGCCACGGCCAGCTGACACGCGGGCAGCTCCAGGTCGTGCATGGCGGCGGAACGGACCAGGACCAGCTCGGACTCGGCGTACTCGGCGCCCACCTCGTACTTGTCGTCAAACAGGCCCAGGCCCAGCTTGGAAATGGGGTTGAGACAACTGACTTTCATGCTTTTGTCCTCCTCGTCTTAGGCGTTCTCGGCCTCGAACTTCTTCATGAACTCCACCAGGGCCTTGACGCCCTCGATGGGCATGGCGTTGTAGATGGAGGCGCGCATGCCGCCCACGCTGCGGTGACCCTTCAGGTTCACGAAGCCGGCAGCGGTGGCCTCGGCCACGAACTTGGCGTCCAGATCCTTGTCGCCGGTGACGAAGGGAACGTTCATCAGGGAGCGGTCCTCGGGGACCACGGTGCCCTTGAACATCTTGCTGGAATCCAGGAAGTCATAGAGGATCTTGGCCTTCTCCTCGTTGTGCTTCTGCATGGCCTCCAGGCCGCCCATCTTCTTGATCCACTTGAAGACCTTGCCGCAGATGTAGATGCCGTAGCAGGGAGGAGTGTTGTACATGGAGCCGTTGTCGGCGTGGGTCTTGTACTTGAGCATGGTGGGCACGTAGTCGGCGGTCTCCTCGGGGATCAGGTCCTCGCGGATGATGGCGATGACCACGCCGGCGGGGCCGATGTTCTTCTGCACGCCGCCGTAGATGACGCCGTACTTGGTCACGTCAACGGGCTCGGACAGGAAGCAGGAGGACACGTCGGAGACCAGGATCTTGCCCTTGGTGTTGGGCAGAGTCTTGTACTTGGTGCCGTAGATGGTGTTGTTCTCGCAGATGTAGACGTAGTCGGCGTCCTCGCTGATGGGCAGGTCGGAGCAGTCGGGGATGTAGGAGAAGGTCTTGTCCTCGGAGGAGGCGATCTTGTTGGCCTTGCCGTACTTCTGGGCCTCCTGCCAGGCCTTCTTGGCCCACTGGCCGGTGACGATGTAGTCGGCCACGCCGTTCTTCATCAGGTTCATGGGGATCATGGCGAACTGCTGGGAAGCGCCGCCCTGCAGGAAGAGCACCTTGTAGTTGTCGGGGATGTTCATCAGCTCGCGCAGGTCCTTCTCAGCCTCGTCGATGATCTGCTGATAGACCTTGGAGCGATGGCTCATCTCCATGACGCTCATGCCGCTGCCCTGATAGTCCAGCATCTCGGCGGCAGCTTCCTTCAGGACCTCCTCAGGAAGCACGGCGGGACCGGCGGAAAAGTTGTACACTCTGCTCATTGCAATCGACTCCTTTACGTTTGATTCATTTCGGACCGTCCCTCCCGGGAGGGCATGCCCGTTTTTCACTGGATCTCCGTGCCGTCCCTCGGCTTAAGGCCGGCGCGGTCCGTCTTTGCAGGAGCTGTGTCCGCGGGACGCCGCCTGGCACAGCTGTACTGTCAACTCATTATAACAGATGGGCGTGATTTTTGCAATAAAATTACTTAGCTGCTGCATAGAAAAACAAAATAATCGTTTAATGGCTTTCTATGGCGGACGCTATTTGCGTTTTTGTCTGTTTTGTCATAATTTCCAGATAGTAAGGTCGATCTTTTATCTATTTTATTGTCTCAAATCGTCCTTTATGCGGAAAGCCCGGCCCGGCGGATGCCGGGCCGGGCTTTCCGGTGCAGGCTTATTTCTCGTAGAACAGGTTGGACCGGGTGACCGTGGCGGGAGGCGCGGGGTCCAGGTGTTTCCCGGCGATGCCCAGCACGTCCTCGGGCCGGATCCAGGGCCGGTTCTGGATGGCGCTGGTCTCCTCGTGGGTCAGCTTGCCTTTATAGACCGTCAGGCTGCGGCGGTAGAAGCCGTCCTTCTCACAGCAGCCGGCCACGCCGTCATTGAGGATGCTGAGGATCATGGGCAGCATCTCGGCGGCATAGGCGGTGGAGGTGGAGTTGGCCACGGCACTGGGGATGTTGCTCACGCAGTAGTGGACCACGCCGTTGACCACATAGCGGGGATCGTCAAAATGAGTCTCATGGCTGGACTCGATGGCGCCGGGATCGTCGTTGGAGATGTCCACCAGCACGGAGCCGGGCTCCATGAGCTTGAGCATCTCCTTGTCAATGAGGAAGTCCTTGCGCTCCTTGGGCCACTTGACGCAGTTGAGGACCATGTCGGTCTGGGGCAGCACGGAGGCGATGGTCTCACGGTTGCAGAACATGGTGTCGATGGTGCCCTTGTACTGGTTCATCAGAGTACGCAGGATGCCAACGTTGATGTCCATGACGGTGCACTTGGCCCCCAGTGCGTGGAGGACCTGAAGGGCCGCCTGGCCCACGGTGCCCGCGCCCAGGATGAGCACGTTCATGCCGGGCGCGCCGGCAAAGCCGCCCACGTATTTGCCCTTGCCGCCGTTGACGGTCATCATGGACTCCAGGCCCAGCAGCGCGCCCGCCTTGCCGGCGGCCTCGCAGTTGGGGGAGCCGTAGCGGTGGGCGTCCTCCGCGGTGAAGGCGATGCAGCCGCTCTTCAGCAGGGCGTCCACCTCCTCCGGGTGGGCGGCGGGATGGATGCAGCCCAGCAGGATCTGGTCCTTGCGGATCAGGCCGAATTCAGGGGTCTGGAACTCCTTGACCTTGGCGAGCATGTCGCAGCCGGCGTACATCTCCTCCATGCTCTCCACGATCCGGGCCCCGGCGGCGGCGTAATCCTCATCGGAGAAGCCGGACAGCTTTCCGCAGTCATGCTGGGCCCACACCTCGTACCCGGCGGCCACGATGCTGCGGACCTCCATGGGAGTGCAGATGACCCGGCACTCCCCTTCCTTGATATCCTTCAGAATGCCAAAAACCATAGTTTTGCACCCGTTCCTTTCACGGCGCGCCCTGTGCGCCCTTTTTTGCAGATAAAGGATAGCACTTGTCCGCAGGAAATGCAACGGCTCTTTGCGGTTCCTGCACTTTTTTGTAATTCCCGGCACATTTCATTTCCTTTTCTCTTATTCCCTTTATAAAAATGGGAAAAATTCAAATTACAGAGCGGTATATATTGACACATGACTGCATATTTGATAAAATTTTTACAAATGTTTTATTGTTTCAGCGTGCAAAAGTATCTGGAGCAATGATGCAATGGTAGAGGCGCGGAACGGATCAGTAGCCGGACGCAGGGGCGGGCGCCCCCCGGCGAAAGGACGCTCCGCCGAAGGGCCGTCCACCGCCCGGGGGACGGTTGCCTGGGCTGCGGGAGAATATCCCCCAGACTGCCACATTCGTGGAGCGTTATCATTGACTGTTTTTATGGGCCGCCGCCTGTATTCTGCCATGGATGTTCCGCCGGTGTGGGATTATCCGTGGCTTTTATTTTACGTAAGGAGGAACCAACCATGCAAAAGACCCCCATTCGCGTACTCAGCGCCCTGATGGCGGCCGCCATGCTCATGGGCGTTCTCAGCGCCTGCGACGGCGGCGGCAACCAGCCCCAGCCCAGCAGCGGCGCCGCTGCTCCCGCCGCCTCCGCTTCCGGCGGCTTTGTGGAGGGCACCGGCGATGACCGGCTCGGTCAGGACAGCACCGCCGAGGAGGCCAAGTACGGCGGCACCATGAAGCTCAACTTCAACGGCGCCACCAACTCCCTGGACCCCGCCCAGTTCAACACCAACCAGAACTACACCCCCGGCTATCATATCTACGAGTCCCCGGTCCAGGTGGCCGACGACGGCTCGGTCTGGGCCAGTGTCTGCACCTATGAGCTCAGTGAGGACAACCTGCAGCTCACCCTCACCGTGCGGCCCGACGTGAAGTTCCACAACGGCGACACGGTGGACGTAAACGACGTGGTGGCCTCCATCGAGCGCTTCCTGGTCTACTCCACCAGCGGACAGGCCAACTTCGGCGACTACATCGCTTCCACCGACGTGAAGGATGACATGACCGTGGTCTACACCCTGAAGGACGTGGCCCCCATGGCCCTGCTCACCATCGGCGAACTCAAGGGCGGCTGCAAGGTCATGCCCGCCGAGATTGCCCAGGCCCACATGGACTCCTACATCACCGACGACGCGGAGATCGTGGGCACCGGCCCCTACATGCTGGAGACCTGGAACCGCGAGGTGGACCTGACCCTGAAGCGGTTTGAGGATTATGTGCCCTACGAGTCCGGCGGCACCGGCCCCGCCGCCGCCAAGAAGGCCTACTTCGACAAGATCTACTGCAGCGTGGCCAGCGACCAGACCGCCCGCACCAACGGCATGATCGGCGGCAACTTCGACTACTCCACCTCCATCCTCACCGACATGGCCCCCCAGCTGGAGGCCGCCGGCTGCTGGAGCGACAAGAACTGGAACGGCTGGTCCCCCACCATCGTCTTTAACCTGAGCGCCGCCAACTCCGGCAGCATCGTGCAGAACGTGGACTTCCGCCGGGCTGTCCGGGCCTGTCTGGACGCGGACCAGATTCTGCTCTCCACCAAGACCGATCCCAGCCAGTATGAGGTGGGCTCCTGCCCCGTGATGCCCTCCAGCGCCTACTACAATGAGCTTGCCGACGCCAACATGGGCCAGGATCTGGACAAGGCCAGGGAGTATCTGGCCGCCTCCGGCTACAACGGCGAGACCATCCGCTGGTGGTGCGCCGACTCCGATTCCTACTACACCACCGCCCTGCCCGCCTCCGAGATGCTCAAGGCCATCGGCGTGAACGTGGACCTGCAGGTGAAGGACGTCACCACCTACGAGACCAACTACAATGACCCCGCCTGCGCCGACTTCGACATCTGCTGCCGCGAGACCCAGAAGTCCTATCTCCACCCCCTGCTGAGCCAGTTCGTGGCCAGCTACGCCATGTGGGACACCCCTGAGCGCACCGCGCTGGTCAACAAGCTGGGCACCACTGCCGCCGGCAGCGAGGAGAGCATCCAGGCCTTCGCCGACTTCTGCGCCCTGCTGGACGATCAGGTCCCCTACATCATCCTGGGCGACTTCGGCACCGTGTGCTGGTACTCCTCCGACATCATCCCCGACCGCCAGGGCGTGGATGTGTACTGGTGGAACTCCTACTTCAAGGCCCAGTAAGGCTTCACACCATACCGCTCATTTCAGGCAGGGGAGGCGTCATGCCTCCCCTGCCTTCCCGGTAATACCAGGCCGGTCCAAAGGCCGAGAATTTCCCCATAAAGGGAGGAAGGTATCCTGTGTTAAAATACACCGTCAAGCGCATCCTCTCCGCCATCCCCGTGCTTCTCATCGTGGTGTTCATCACCTTTTTCCTGATGCGGATGCTCCCCGGCGACGTGGCCGTTCTCATTCTGGGCAAGGACGCCGCCCCCGGCGACCTTGCCATCCTCCGGGAGACCCTGGGTCTCAACGAGCCCAAGCTGGTCCAGTTCGTCCACTACATCCAGGACCTGCTGCGGGGCGACTGGGGCGTGTCGCTCTACAACAGCATGCCGGTGTTTGACAACATCCGCGCCAGCCTGGAGCCCACCATCCTCATCATGGTCCTCAGTGTCCTCATCTCCATCGTGGTGGGCATCCCCGTGGGCATCATCAGCGCCGTCAAGCGCAATTCCATCTGGGACTATCTCCTGATGAGCGTGTCTGTGCTGGGATTGTCCATCCCGGTGTTCTGGAGCAGCATCATGCTGGCCTATTTCATCGGCGCCGTCCAGGGCTGGCTGCCCAGCATGTACTACACCCCCATCGCCCAGGCTGGCTTCTGGGGCGCTTTGAAGTGCGTCATCCTGCCCTCGGCGGCTTTGGGCTTCCAGAGCATCGCCTCCATCGCCCGCTATACCCGCTCCACCATGCTGGACGTGCTGGGCGACGACTATATCCGCACTGCCCGGGCCAAGGGCCTGGCCGAGCGTGTGGTCCTCTACCAGCACGCGCTGAAGAACGCCATGTCCCCCGTCATCACCCATGTGGGCACCAACGTAGCCTCTCTCATGGGCGGCGCCTGCGTGTGCGAGACGGTGTTTAGCATCAACGGCATGGGCAAGCTGGCCTACGATTCCCTGATCCGCCGGGACTATCCCCAGGTCCAGGCCATCATCCTGGTGGTGGCCATGGTGTATATCGTGGTCAACCTGGTGGTGGACCTGCTCTACAAAGTGTTCGACCCCCGGGTCGAGCTGAATTGAGGGAGGTTGGAATATGCGTCGTCAATCACAGCTTTCCGCCTCCCAGAAGCGGCCTTTCCGTAAAAGGGCGGCTGTTTTCCTGCGGAAATACGGCCGTATCCTGCTGGGCGGCGGCGTTCTGGCCGCCATCCTCTTCGTGTCCATCGCCGCCCCCCTCATCACCACCTACGACCCCAACGCCGTCAACCCCTACGACCAGAAGCTCTTCCCCAGCGCCGTCCACTTCATGGGCACCGACCGCTTCGGCCGGGACATCTTCTCCCGGGTGCTCTACGGCGGGCGCGTCTCCCTGCTGGTGGGCTTCTGCGTGGCCGCCGTGTCCACCGCCGGCGGCATCGTGCTGGGCCTGCTGATGGGCTACTACAAGACCCTGGACAAGATTGTCATGCGCATTCTGGAGGGTATCTCCGCCTTCCCTGAGATGCTGCTGGCCCTGACTCTGGCCTGTATCTTCGGCAACGGCGTGGACAAGGTAATCATCGCCCTGTCCATCGTGGGCACCCCCAGCGTGGCCCGCATCGTCCGCAGCCAGGTCCTCTCCATCAAGGAGAGCGAGCATGTGGAGAGCGCCCGGGCCATGGGCGCCACCGACCTGCGGATCATGTTCCGGTACATCCTGCCCCTGTGCGTGTCCCCCCTCATCATCCGCTTTACCACCACCATGGCCAGCGCCATTCTGACCGAGGCCTCCCTCAGCTTCCTGGGCGTGGGCGTCTCCCCCACCATCCCCACCTGGGGCGGCGTGCTCAGCATCGCCAAGACCTTTGTCATCTCCCACCCCTATATGGCCATCTATCCCGGCCTCGCCATCGTGATCACGGTGCTGAGCATCAGCATCCTGGGCGACGGCCTGCGGGACCTGCTGGACCCCAAAATGAAGTAAGGGAGGCGGACCATCCATGAACGACGAGAACATCGCCCTGCGGGTACAGGACCTGCGGGTACAGATCGAGACCGATACCGCCACCCTGGACATCCTCCACGGCGTCAGTTTTGACATCCACAAGGGCGAGACCCTGGGCATCGTGGGCGAGTCCGGCTGCGGCAAGAGCATGACCGCCCTGTCCATCATGCGCCTGACCCAGAAAAACGCCAGGGTCACCGGCCGCATCGAGCTGGACGGACAGGATCTCCTCTCCATGCCCATGAAGGAGTTCCGCAAGATCCGGGGCAACCGGGTGTCCATGATCTTTCAGGAGCCAATGACCTCCCTCAACCCCGTCTTTACCGTGGGCCACCAGCTGATGGAGGTCTTTCGCCTCCACCAGGGGCTGGACAAGAAGGCCGCCCGGCAGCAGGCCATCGAGGCCCTGCGGATGGTCAACGTCCCCATGCCCGAGAAGCGGGTGGACTGCTATCCCTTTGAGCTCTCCGGCGGCCTGCGCCAGCGGGTGATGATCGCCATGGCCCTGGCCTGCCGGCCGGAGCTCCTCATTGCCGATGAGCCCACCACCGCCCTGGACGTGACCATCCAGGCCCAGGTGCTGGACCTGATGTGCAAGCTACGGGACGAGCTGGGCACTGCCATCGCCTTCATCACCCACGATCTGGGCGTGGTCAGCGAGCTGTGTACCCGCACCGTAGTCCTCTACTGCGGCGACATCATGGAGCAGGGCGCCACCGAGGAGATCTTCACCGAGCCGCTCCATCCCTATACCCAGGGACTGAAGGCCTCTCTGCCCCAGCGGGGCAGCCGGGAGAAGCTCCACGTCATCCCCGGCGCGGTGCCCTCCGCCCTGGACTTCCCCAAGGGCTGCGTGTTCGCCCCCCGGTGTCCCTATGCCACCGAGCGGTGCCAGTGCGAGAAGCCCCCGCTTTACGATTTGGGCAACGGACACACGGTCCGCTGCTTCCGGTATGAGGAGGTGGCCAGGTAATGGAACAGACCGCCGACCGCAAGATCCTGCTCCAGGCCAGGGACGTATGCAAATGGTTCCCCATCAACGGCTGGTTCTTTGAGAAAAAGCGCTATGTCCAGGCCGTCGATCACATCAGCTTTGACCTCTACCAGGGCGAGACCCTGGGTCTGGTGGGCGAGTCCGGCTGCGGCAAGACCACCCTGGCCCGCACCGTGCTCCGGCTCATCGAGCCCACCGGCGGCCAGATCCTCTTTGACGGCAAGGACCTGATGGCCCAGAGCAAGACGGAGTTGCGCGCCCTGCGCAAGGACATGCAGATCGTTTTTCAGGACCCCTACAGCTCCCTTCATCCCCGCATGAGCGTCCGGCAGATTATCGAGGAGCCCATGCGCATCCGTGGCCTCTACACCGGAGCGGGAGAGCGGGAGAAACGGGTCAAAGAACTTCTGAATATGGTGGGCCTCAACGAAACCCACATGGACCGCTATCCCCACGAGTTCTCCGGCGGCCAGCGCCAGCGCATCGTCATCGCCCGTGCCCTGGCCACCGAGCCCAAGCTCATCATCTGCGACGAGCCGGTCTCCGCCCTGGACGTGTCGGTCCGGGCCCAGATCCTCAATCTCCTGCGGGAGCTGCAGGAAAAGCTGGGGCTCACCTATCTCTTCATCAGCCATGACCTGAGCGTGGTGGAGCACCTGTGCGACCGGGTGGCCATCATGTATCTGGGGCAGATGGTGGAGCTGGGCAGCACCGACGCCATCTTCAGCCGTCCCCTTCACCCCTATACCAAGGCCCTGCTTTCGGCCGCCCCACAGGTGGGCCGCTTCGGCCGCCGGGACCGGATGCTGCTGGAGGGCGATATCCCCAGCCCTGCCGATCCTCCCTCGGGCTGCCGCTTCCGCACCCGCTGCCCTTACGCCACCGATGCCTGTGCCCAGCTTCCCCAGTGGGAGGAGGTCGAGAGCGGCCACTCCGTGCTCTGCCACCGCTTCCGGGAGCTGGAGGACATTCATTGACCCCATTGAAAAACGCCTGTGTCTCTAAGGGAGACACAGGCGTTTCTGTTTTGTTATTTCTGATACTCAAATTCCAGGTTGTAGAGGGAGACGATATCCCCGTCCTGGATCCCCATCTCCTCCAGCCGGTCGTACAGGCCGGACTGGCGCAGCATCTTGTCAAACCAGCTCCGGGACTCAAAGTCGCCGAAGTTGACGTTGGCCATGAGCCGCTGGAGCCAGGGTCCCTCCACAATCCAGGTGTCGTCCTCGTGGGCGATGTCCAGCGGGGCGCTGGTGTCCACCTCCGGGGGCCGCTCCACATAGGTGGGCTCGTACACCGTGATGGGGGGCAGCTCCTTCAGCCGCTGGGCGGCGGCCATCACCAGCTCCCGGGTCCCCTGGTGGGCGGCGGCCGAGAGCTCGAAGAAGGGCATCCCCAGCCCCTCCACATGGGCCTTCAGGGCCTCCAGTCCGGTCCGGTCGGCGGCGATGTCCACCTTGTTGCCCGCTACCATCATGGGCCGGGCGGCCAGCTCGGGGCTGTACTCCTTCAGCTCGGCCTGGATGGCCTCGAAGTCGGCCACCGGGTCCCGTCCCTCGGAGCCGGACACGTCCACCACGTGGATGAGGAGCCGGCAGCGGTCGATGTGGCGCAGGAAGTCGTGGCCCAGGCCGGCGCCCTCGCTGGCCCCCTCGATGATGCCGGGGATATCGGCCAGCACGAAGGAGACCCCCTCCTCCACATACACCACGCCCAGGTTGGGGAAGAGGGTGGTGAAGTGGTAGTTGGCGATCTTGGGCTGGGCCTTGCTCACCACCGACAGCAGGGTGGACTTGCCCACGTTGGGGAAGCCCACCAGTCCCACGTCGGCCAGGAGCTTGAGCTCCAGCAGCACGTCCCGGGTCTGGCCGGGCAGGCCGGCCTTGGCGAAGTTGGGTACCTGGCGGGTGGGGGTGGCGAAGTGCTTGTTGCCCCAGCCGCCCTTGCCGCCCCGGGCCAGGATAAAGGGCTCGCCGGAGGACATGTCGCAGATGATCTCCCGGCTCTCGGCGTCCCGGACCACGGTGCCCCGGGGGACCTTGATGACCAGGTCCTCCCCGTCCCTGCCGGTGCAGCGCTTGCCGCTGCCGTCCATGCCGTTGCCGGCGGTATACTTGCGCTTATAGCGGAAGTCCATCAGGGTGGAGAGATGGTCGTCCACCTGGAGCACAATATCTCCCCCCCGGCCGCCGTCGCCGCCGTCGGGTCCGCCGGCGGCCACGTACTTCTCCCGGTGGAAGGCCACCGCGCCGTTGCCGCCGTTGCCGGAGCGGACGGTGATCCGGGCGGTATCAATAAATTGAGGCATAGCTGCCCCCTCCTTCTCATAAATAGGCGGGCCGTGCCGCCCCGTGTCCTAGTGTGTCCGGTTTCAGGACGCCCATCCCGGCGTCCCGCGGCGCCTCTTCCGCAAAAAGAGCCTCGAACGCATCCCGTCCGAGGCTCTTTCAATACCCGATATTACTGGGCGATCTCCACGATAGAGACCTGCTTGCGATCCTTGCCCAGGCGCTCGAATTTGACCTTGCCGTCCTTCAGAGCGAACAGGGTGTCATCGCTGCCCTTGCCCACATTGACGCCGGGATGGATGTGGGTGCCGCGCTGGCGGACCAGGATGTTGCCGGCCAGAACGAACTGACCGTCCGCGCGCTTGACGCCGAGCCGCTTGGACTCGGAATCGCGGCCGTTACGGGTGGAGCCGACGCCCTTCTTGTGGGCGAAGAACTGAAGACCGATGTTCAGCATTGTCGTACACCTCCAAACGTGTGTCGATGATCCGCGGCGGGGAGGTCACTCCTCCGCCACCACGAGAATATTTTCAGGATACTCCTCGTGCAGCTCGGTGAGATAGAGCATGAGCGCGGTCAAAAGGGTCTGGCCGGTGCTCTCGCTGGTCTGACTCAGGCCGCCGGGGAGCTTGAGGGAAATGGAGTCGTCCCGCACCTTGACCGACGCCTCCAGGCCAAGCACGTCGTTGAGGGCGCACTCAGTCATGCGGATGGCGCTGGTGATGGCGGCGCAGACGATATCGCTTCCCGCTTCGGCGTAGCCGCTGTGGCCTTTGCATGTAAAGCCGGTCACACGGCTGCCTTCCATGTGAAAGGATATGGTAGTCATATCCTTATTACACGGAGATCTTGCCGATGGTCACCTTGGTGTAGGGCTGACGATGACCCTGGCGCTTGTGATAGCCCTTCTTGGGCTTGTACTTGAAGACCAGGACCTTCTTGCCCTTGCCGTTCTTCACCACGGAGGCGTCCACCTTGGCGCCGGCCACCACGGGGGTACCGAAGGTGGCCTTCTCGCCGTCGATGACGGCCAGGACCTGATCAAACACGATGGCGTCGCCAGCCTCCACGGGCAGCTTCTCGACGAAAATGGTATCGCCCTCAGCCACCTTGTACTGCTTGCCGCCGGTCACAATGATTGCCTGCATTCTGTTTTTCACTCCTTTATTACGGGCTCGCTATCGGGGGCGGGAGCAAACTCCACTTGCAGACCCATTCAAAGCGGCTTTAATAGTATATCAATGCTCTTTTGGATTGTCAATCATTTTTCCGAAAAACCGTGCCTTTTTTGTGGAAACCCAGTGTTCTGCACCCCTCACCGCCGGAGCCGACCTCCGTACCAGCCGGTGACGCCGTCCTTTTTGCACAGGCAGCCCCGGGAGGTGGCGCGGACAATGGACAAAACATCCCCCGGCTCCACCGGCAGGCGGTAGTCGGTGGAGTCCTCGCACCGGGTGACGCCGCCCTTTTCGTAGATGTATTCGGTCAGGATATCCAGCACCCGGCCGCTGGCGATGTGGCGGCAGCGGCAGAACTCCTCGCCCCGTTCCAGCACCTCCACCGGGTTCTCGCTCCAGCGGATGTTGATGGAGCCGGTGCTCGCCTCCTGCCGGTCCAGGGCCACCCCGGTGGGGAGCCCGTCGTACCGCTGCCAGGAGAACTCCTCCGATGTCCCGTCCGGGATGATGAGCATGTTGAGCTGGCCGTCCCACTTGAGCTGGCAGCCGCCGTCGATGCTGATGATATGCCGCTCGGGCAGCACCATGGGGTCGGCGCCGGGGATGTCGGGGCGGTACAGGGTCACCGGCCAGTGGCCCACCACCACCCACTTGTGAAACGCTCTGCCAAGACTTAGAAAATCGTCGTTCTTCATGCACCGCCAGGCGGCCAGGGTCTCCATGTGCTCCTCCCGGAAGATGCCTCCATGGACGAAAATAAACCGTTCCGTCTCGATGATGGTAGGCAGCCCCCGGAGAAATTCCAGCTCCGGGACGTACCGCTCCCGGATCACCCGGCGCAGGGCGGGGAAATCCGCGGGGCTCTCCAGCCGTGTGCCGGTCTCCTCCGCCATCTGCCAGAGCACGCACTTCCTCCCCCAGCCGAACACATAGTTATCGTAGAATTCCGGCGGGATGTCGGGGATCTCGTCCACGAAATTATAGGCCAGGTTGTCGCAGTTGCCGCAGAGCATGTGGACCTCGTAGTCCTTTTGCAGCTCCATCACATAGCGCAGGGTCTCCAATCCCCGCTCGCCCTTTTCCAGCACGTCCCCCAGAATGATGAGGATGTCGTTCCGGCAGAAGCCCACCTGCCTCAGCAGAGCCTGAAAAAAATCCAGATTCCCGTGGATATCGCTGACCGCCAGCACCCGCCGCCCGGCGGGCAGCTCCAGTTTTTGTACCTTTGCCAGTTCCATGGCCCGACCTCGTCTTATCTGTCAGAATTTTTTTATTTTATCACAGTTTTTCCGGTATGAAAAGCAGGGATGCAGAATACCGTTCCGGCTTGCAGATCCACCGGACGTATTGTATCATGGCTTCAAGGGGACATGCCCCATATTTTCTAATGACAGGAGCGCTGCACCATGGGATCCAGCCGCCGTTTTGAGACTACCTCCATGTCGCTGCACGTCATAGCCATGGCGTGCATGCTCTGCGACCATCTGTGGGCCACCGTGGTCCCGGGGAACGACTGGCTCACCTGCGTGGGCCGCCTGGCCTTTCCCATCTTCGCCTTTCTGATCGTGGAGGGCTACTTTCATACCGGAAGCCTGCGCCGCTATGCGGGGCGGCTGCTGCTGTGCGCTCTGCTCTCCGAGGTTCCCTTTGATCTGGTTATGGGCGGTACGGTCTTCTACCCCTTCCACCAGAACGTGCTGTGGACCTTCCTCATCGCGCTGCTGCTCATCCGGCTCAACGAACGGGCCAGGGCCACCGGTCGGCTGTGGGTACGGCTGCTGACCGGGGCGGGCACACTGGCGCTGGGCTATGTGCTGGGGCTTCTGTCCATGGCGGACTACCACTTCGCCGGGGTGTTCACCGTTCTGGCCTTCTACTTCTTCCGGGGCCGCGGATGGCGGCAGTTCGCCGGCCAGGCGCTGGCCCTGGCGTGGATCAATCTGGACATTCTGAGCGGCTATTGTTACCAGTTCATCCTGGCCGGGCATACCGTTCTTCTGCCCCGGCAGGGGCTGGCCCTGCTGGCCCTCATCCCCATCTGGCTCTACCGGGGCCGTCAGGGGCCCCACGGCAGGGGACTTCGTATCCTCTTCTATTCCTTCTATCCCGCACATCTGCTGCTTCTTGGCCTGATCCGGATGCTGTAAGCCCTGTACTGCGCCCCGCCTGTCGGAAAGGCGGGGCCTTTTTCCGTCCGCCCGAATTTGTAAACATTTTTTGAACCCCCTTGAAATTTTCCATGCGAAGGGCTATCATACGTTTAGCACTCATCCATTCAGAGTGCTAACATTTCGGTTAACAAATTATGTTTTTATATGGAGGCGCACACACCATGGAAAAGAAAGCGTTTCAGGCCGAATCCAAACGGCTGCTGGACCTGATGATCAATTCGATCTACACCCACAAGGAGATCTTCCTCCGGGAGCTCATCTCCAACGCCAGCGACGCGGTGGACAAGCTGGCCTACAAGGCCCTCACCGACGACCAGGTGGGGCTGGACCGCTCCGATTTCAAGATTACCATCACTCCCGACCAGATCGCCCGCACCCTGACCATCTCGGACAACGGCATCGGCATGACCCGTGACGAGCTGGAGTCCAACCTGGGCACCATCGCCAAGAGCGGCTCCCTCCAGTTCAAGCAGGACATGGCCCAGCGGGAGAACGGCGAGGGCAAGAGCGACGTGGACATCATCGGCCAGTTCGGCGTGGGCTTCTACTCCGCGTTCATGGTGGCCGACAAGGTCACCGTCCTCTCCAAGGCCTACGGCAGCGACGAGGCCTGGCGCTGGGAGTCCGAGGGCGAGGACGGCTACACCATGGAGCCCTGCGAGAAGGCGGGCGCCGGCACCGACATCATCCTCCACATCAAGCCCAACACCGAGGATGACCACTATGACGAGTATCTGGAGCAGTACCGCATCGCTGACCTGGTGAAAAAGTACTCCGACTATATCCACTATCCCATCGTCATGCTCATGCACAAGTCCCGCCAGAAGCCCCGCCCCGAGGACGCCGGCGACGACTACAAGCCCGAGTGGGAGGATTACGACGAGTGGGAGACCCTCAACTCCATGGTACCCCTGTGGCAGCGGCCCAGGAGCGAGGTGACCGAGGAGGAGTACAACCAGTTTTATAAGGAGAAGTACGGCGACTGGGAGGATCCCATGAAGGTCATCCACGTCAGCGCCGAGGGCGCTGTGGACTACAAGGCCATGCTCTATATCCCCTCCCACGCTCCCTATGACTTCTACACCCGTGAATATGAGAAGGGCCTGCAGCTCTACTCCTCCGGCGTACTCATCATGGACAAGTGCGCCGACCTGCTGCCCGACCACTTCCGCTTTGTCCGCGGCGTGGTGGACTCCCAGGACTTCTCGCTGAACATTTCCCGCGAGATGCTCCAGCATACCCGCCAGCTGAAGGTCATCGCCTCCAACCTGGAGAAGAAGATCAAAAACGAGCTCATGAAGCTCCAGAAGGAGGAGCGGGAGAAGTACGAGCAGTTCTGGAAGGCCTTCGGCACCCAGATCAAATACGGCATCCTGGGGGACTACGGCGCCCACAAGGACCTGCTGAAGGACCTGCTGCTCTTCTGGTCCTCCAAGGAGGGCAAGCTGGTCACCCTGGCCGAGTACAAGGAGCGGATGGGTGAGGACCAGCCCTATATCTACTACGCCAGCGGCGAGAGCGTGGACAAGATCGCTCAGCTCCCCCAGACCGAGCGTATCCTGGACAAGGGCTACGAGATCCTCTATCTCACCGAGGATCCGGACGAGTTCATCATGAACATGCTGGGCGAGCTGGACGGCAAGGCCTTTAAATCGGTGAACGACCAGGACGCCCTGCCTGAAAGCGACGAGGAGAAGGCCGACGCCGAGAAGAAGGTCCAGGACAACAAGGACGTGCTGGACTTTGTCAAGGAGGCCCTGGGCGACCGGATCAAGGAGGCCCGGATCTCCCGCATCCTCAAGACCGGCGCGGTGTGCATGACGGCCGACGGTCCCGTCACCCTGGAGATGGAAAAGTACTTCCGCCGCACCGACCCCGAGCACGCCGGCGAGATGAAGGCCCAGCGGGTGCTGGAGCTCAACCCCGATTCCGAAGCCTTCGCCGCCCTGCGGCAGGCCATGGAAAACGACCCCGACAAGGCCAGGACCTACGCCGAGGTGCTCTACCATCAGGCCCTGCTCATCGCCGGCCTGCCCATCGAAGATCCCGCCCGATATACCGAGCTGGTATGCTCCCTGATGCGGTGATCCTCCGATTCTTTACTTTGGAAAAGGAAATATTCTCGGCCATTTTACCAAAACAGCGCTGTTTTTCCTCGTTCAAAACTGGCCGAAAAAAACTCATATAATCTTTCACTTTTTCAGCCCGTGTAGTATAATAACAGCAGGAATGTACAACAGGGGGAATCACCGATGGTCATTACAAAGACGTTCTCCACCACGGAGGACATCCAGCGTCTCCGGGATCTGGCGCTCACTGTACCCGAAGAAGTTATCATCCGCTCTCTGGACGGGGAGATCAGCCTGAATGTCAAATCTCCCATGGGCATCTATGCTCTGGACTTTTCCCAGCCGGTAGAGATCGTTACCGACTCCGCGGCGCTTCTGCAGGAGATGGAGCGCTGGTAAGCATCCTCAGCACGACAGGACCAGGTCCGCGCCGCAAAACGGCGCGGACCTTTTATTTTAATGCGTACTGAACAAAGCCGCAAGCCTTGAAAGCCAAGGCTTGCAAGGCTCATTAGCTTTGTTCAAGTGCAAGGTTTTTGGACTAAATTGTCCAAAAACCTTGCACCTTCCACTGGAGCGCCGCGGTACTCCAGTGGAAATACGCATTGTAACAATGGCTGAATTCCATAAAAACGGCTCCTTTGAGCCGTTTTTATGGAATTGCGCGGCCGCCGCCGCGCGAATAAACCGCAAAGCGGTTTATTCAGTAGACATTATTTTACCTTAATTCACTTTCCTTCTTGCACTTATTCGATATTTCCTCCTTGTTGTCTGTAAATTTCATTTTACATTAATCTTACTTTATATATGACCATCTATTTTGCTTGTATATCACTTTTAATTTCCTACCATCTTTATATAAGTTTACTATTGATTGATTATCTGCCCCGTGATATACTCTCGTTCGAACAAGGAGGTATGACTTATGGTCATCGAAAAGAAATTCAATTCCATTGAAGAGCTTGCCGCCTTCCAGCGTCTCGCCAGCATGGCGGATAAGGACGTGTTCATCGCCAATCAGGACGAATCCATTAAGGTGGACGCACGCTCCTTCGTGGGCCTGTTCGCCCTGGATTTCACCAAGCCCGTGAAGATCATCACCGATTCCCTCTATGTCTTCCGTATGGTGGACCTGGACCTGCGGCAGCATGCGGCTGCGGCCGTCTGATCATTCTTGCTTTTTCTCTTTCCCCCCTCACAAATATATGCGTGACAGCAAAGGACGCGGCGCCGGTTTTCCGCCCCCGCGTCCCTTTTTGCCCGATGCCCTCTTTTCTCTCCTTTAAAGGGGGCGGCTCGGGGTTGTTACTTGCCTTCTCCCTGTGTTATAATAATGCGTACTGAACAAAGCTGTAGGCCTTGAAAGCCAAGGCTTACAAGACCAAACAGCTTTGTTCGGGTGCAAGGTTTTTGGGCGAAACCGCCCAAAAACCTTGCACGTTCCGATGAAGCGCTGTGGCGCTTCATCGGAAATACGCATTGTAACAATGCCTGAATTCGATCAAAAGGGCCGAGAATGGCCCTTTTGATCGAATTGTGCGGCTGCTGCCGCACGAATAAACCGCAAAGCGGTTTATTCAGCAGACATTATAATAACGTTTACCGCATAACCGCATTGCGGCTTCGTCCGGTACGCATTATAATGTTCTCAGTGAACCGCGCCGCTTTTCCGCATGGTCTGCATATATTACCGGGACCGCTTCCCGTGAATGGAGGATCTCCCGCCTATGGACAAGACTCTTTTGCAGCAGCTTCCCAAGATGGACGTGCTCCTCGCCCACCCTGCCATTCTCTCCGCCCAGGAGGAACTGCCCTACCACGCCCTGAAGGAGGCCGCCCGGACGGCGCTGGACAGCCTGCGCCGGGCCATCCTGGACGGTTCGGCCGCCGCTCTTCCCACCCTGGACGCCCTGGCGGAGGACACGGTCCGCCGCGCCGCGCAGGCCTGCCGTCCCCACCTGCGTCATGTGATCAACGGCACCGGTGTGGTGCTCCACACCAACCTGGGCCGCGCCCCCATGGGGGAGGCGGTGGCCCGGGCGGTCTATGACGCCGCCCGGGGCTACTCCAACCTGGAGTACAACATCGACAGCGGCGCCCGGGGCAGCCGCTTCTCTCACGTGGACCGGCTGCTCTGCTCCCTCACCGGCGCGGAGGCGGCCCTGGCCGTCAACAACAACGCCGCGGCCGTGTTCCTGATGCTCTCGGCCCTGGCCGCCGGGAAAAAGGTGGCCATCTCCCGGGGCGAGCTGGTGGAGATCGGCGGCTCCTTCCGGGTGCCCGAGATCATGGCCCGCAGCGGGGCCGAGCTCATCGAGGTGGGCACCACCAACAAGACCCACCTGTCCGACTACCGCCGGGCCATTGAGGAGCAGGGCGCCCAGATCCTGCTCAAGGTACACACCAGCAATTTTCAGATCATCGGCTTTACGGAGGAGGTCTCCATCGGTGAGCTCACTGCCCTGGGCCGGGAATTCGGCGTGCCCGTGTTCCACGACCTGGGCAGCGGCGCCCTCTTTTC
The DNA here is from genome assembly GCF_052065415.1 of Pseudoflavonifractor sp. HCP28S3_F10. NCBI lineage: Bacteria > Bacillati > Bacillota > Clostridia > Eubacteriales > Oscillospiraceae > Pseudoflavonifractor > Pseudoflavonifractor sp. HCP28S3_F10. The sequence continues at coordinate 20,772 of NZ_JBQHUB010000006.1, forward strand.
CGACGCGGCCCTGGGCGTGCCCGCGGGGCCCACGGTGGAGGACAGCATGCGCGCCGGGGCCGACGTGATCTGCTTCTCGGGGGACAAGCTGCTGGGCGGCCCCCAGGCCGGCATCGCCATCGGCAAAAAGGCCTGTATCGAGGCCATGAAGAAAAACCAGTTCGCCCGGGTGGTCCGTATCGACAAGCTGACCCTGGCCGCGCTGGAGACCACTCTGCGCTTCTATCAGGACCCGGCCCTGGCCGCCCGGAGCATCCCGGTGCTCTCCATGCTGGGCGCCCGGCCGGAGGAGCTGGAGCGGGAGGCCCGGTCCCGGGCCTCCGCCCTGGAGGAACGGTTCGGCGCCCACTGCGCCTTCACCGTGGCCGCCGACAACGGCGAGGTGGGGGGCGGCAGCCTGCCCGGCGTTCCCCTTCCCACCTGGGTGGTGGAGCTCTCGCCCCACGCCATGACGGTGGACCAGCTGGAGCAGCGTCTCCGCCTGGGCGAGCCCCCCATCGTGGGCCGCATCCGCCGGGACCGTTATGTACTGGACGTGCGCACCCTCACCGCCGCCGACTGGGACGAGATCGAAGCCGCACTCAGCCGTCTGTTCAACCGATAAGCACAGGAGGTAGTTCCCCATTATGAAGCATATCATCATCGGCACCGCGGGCCATGTGGACCACGGCAAGACCTGCCTGACCCGGGCTCTTACCGGCGTGGATACCGACCGGCTGAAGGAGGAACAGAAGCGGGGCATCACCATCGAGATCGGCTTTGCCCAGCTCACCCTGCCCAACGGCCAGACCGCCAGCATCATCGACGTGCCCGGCCACGAGAAGTTCATCCGCAATATGCTGGTGGGCGCGGCGGGCATGGACGTGGTGCTCATGGTCATCGCCGCCGACGAGGGCTTTATGCCCCAGACCCGGGAGCATCTGGGCATCCTCTCCCTGCTGGGGGTGCAGAACGGCATCATCGTGGTCACCAAGGCCGACATGGTGGATGAGGAGTGGCTGGAGGCCATTGAAGAAGAGGCCCGGGAGACCGTCCAGGGCACCTTCCTGCAGGACGCGCCCATCATCGCCGTCTCCTCCTACACCGGCCAGGGCATCGAGGAGCTCAAGGCCCTCATCGTCCAGCTGGTGGAGGGCGCCGAGCAGCGCAACCAGGACCGGCCCTTCCGCCTGCCGGTGGACCGGGTCTTTTCGGTAGACGGCTTCGGCACCGTGGTCACCGGCACCCTCATCGAGGGCTCCATGCAGCTGGGGGAGGAAGTCTGCATCTATCCCTCCGGGAAGAAGGCCCGTATCCGGGGCCTTCAGAACCACGACAAGCCTGAAGAGCGGGCCAGCGCCGGCATGCGGGTGGCCGTCAACCTGTCGGGCATCGACAAGGCCGATATCCATCGGGGAGACACGGTGGCCAAGCCTGGCTCCATGGTCCTCTCCCGCCAGATGGACGTGCAGCTCACCGTTCTGAAGGACTCTCCCTATCCCATCAAGAACGACACCCAGCTTCATTTTCACCATGGCAGCCGGGAGCTGGTGTGTAAATGCGTGATTTTGGGGCAGGATATTCTGGAGCCCGGCAGCACCGGCTTTGCCCAGCTCCGGTTCCAGGAGGATGTGGCCGTCAAGAACGGCGACCACTATGTGGTCCGCTTCTTCTCCCCCATGGTCACCGTGGGCGGCGGCGTGATCCTCAACGCCGATCCCGGCCGCCACAAGCGCAGCGACCCCAAGATTCTGGAAGGTCTGGCCGCCCGGGCCTCCGGCTCCTCGGAGAAGCAGGTGGTGGAGGCCCTGCGTCAGGCGGGTTCCTCCATGCTGAAAAAGCACGACCTGGCCAAGGCCGCCGGCCTCACCGAGGCTGAACTGGACGAGGCCCTCTCCCTTCTGATGGAGGAGGGGAAGGTGGTGGAGCTGGGCGGCCGCTATGTGGATCACGACACGGTGGAGGCCCTGTGGGAGAAGGCTGTGAAGCTGCTGGGCAGCTATCACAAGGCACAGCCCCTCCAGCCCGGTATGAACCGGGGTGAGTTCCGGGGCAAACTGCTGCCCACCGCCTCCCCCGTGGCCATCGACGCCCTGGTGGACTACTACGCCTGGCACCGGGGCCTGCGGCTGGAGGGCCCCACCATCGCCCTGCCCGACTTCCAGGTGGTGTGGAACTCCTTCTATTCCGGACTGAAGGACCAGCTTCTGGACCTGTACGGCAAGGCCGGGCTCAGCCCGGAGAATCTGGATGACATTCTCTCCTCCTTCGGCAAAAAGCAGGACGGCGCCCGCCAGGTGGTGCAGCGCCTGCTGTACGACGGAGACCTGGTGGCCCTGACGCCCCAGATCCTGCTGCGGAAGGACCACTACCAGTCTGCCGTGGCCGGCCTCCTCTCCCTCTTCGACCAGAAGCCCGAGCTGCTGCTGGCCGAGTTCCGGGACGCCCTGGGCATCTCCCGCAAGTACGCCCTTGCCCTGCTGGAGTACTGGGACGGCACCGGCGTCACCCGCAAGACCGGCGACGTCCGGGTCCTGGTCAAGCGTCCCTGACGCAAAATTTCCAGGGGTTTTATGGGGAAAGTGATACGGTTCCGGTTGACCTTTTCCCGGTTTTCAGCTATAATAACATCTGTTGTATGCGGCCGTCCTCAATAGCGGCCTGTACAGCGGATGATATGGGAGCAGAAGGGTATCTGGTGAGCCCCGCGGTCTTCAAAACCGTAGAGGGCGGCGATCCCGCCTTGGTGAGTTCGATTCTTACCTGCTCTCGCCAAAAAAGCTCCGTTCCGAACTTCGGAACGGAGCCTTTTTTATTTATTCTATTTTCCCTCCGGGGGCGTCCGCCCGGCGATGAGGATGGCCTCGTGGACCGGGTCCAGCTCCCGCTCGGGGATGACGCCCCAGGCAAGGTCGAAGCGGCGCAGGATCTGGGCCAGGTCCTCCGGCAGGCGGGAGAAGGCCTCCTGCTTCCAGGCCTCATCGACGCCGTAGTACCCCTCGGCGATGCTCCCCGCGATGGCGGCGAGGGTGTCGCTGTCGCCCCCCAGGGAGACGGCGGTGCGCAGCACATCCTCGAAGCTCTCCCCCTCCAGAAAGGCGGTAATGGCCTCGGGCACAGTCTCCTGGCAGCTCTCCACATGGCGGTAGTGCGGGCGGATCTCATCGCAGGTGCGGCTCAGGTCGTAGCCAAAGGTACCCTCGATGCAGCCCCTGATCTCACTCTTGCTATGGCCGGTGCGGGCCAGAAAAATGGCCGCCGCGGTGGCCTCCGCTCCCTTTATGCCTTCCGGATGATTATGGGTCACCTCCGCGGAAAGCCGGGCCGCATGCCGGACAGAAGCCAGATCATCGTAGAGCCAGGCGGCCGAGGACACCCGCATGGCCGAGCCGTTGCCAAAGCTGTTGTACGGTCCGGATCCCTCAAAAGAGAGCCAGGCGCCGAACCGTGCCCCGTAGCCGGCATCCGGATACCGCCGACCCAGCTCGTGCATGGCGCGGGCGATGCTCTGCCGGATGGTATCGTCATCTGCACCGGGGGGAGCATCCATAAATCCCTTCGCCACCGCCAGGGTCATCACGGAATCATCGGTAAACACAGAGCGGCCGCTGAACAGCGGAAAATTCTTGGTCTTGATGTTATTGCAGTCGAACTCGTAGGGGCTGCCCACGATGTCGCCCAGGATGGCTCCGAACATTTTTATGCTCCCCCTCTCTTTTCCCATTTCCGCCGGGCAGGCCGGGCTCAGGTCCCGGTCTGCTCCAGGTCAGCCTTGAACTGTTCCCATGCCTCCGGGTGCTGAACGTAGTAGCGGGGGCACTCCTTTCCGGTCACGTCATAGTGCCGGATGATCTGCTCCCCGTCCAGGTCAAATTCCTCCTGGAGCCACCGGACCAGCCGCAGCAGGGACTGATAAGTGGCGTCGGTAAATGCTCCCCCGTCGTCCGGGTGGCAGCACTCGATGGAGATGGTGTCCCGGTTCCGCTCCCCCGTGCAGTAGGCCCACTCGTCCAGTGGGATGCACTGGATGATCTCCCCGTCCAGTCCGATGAGGAAGTGGCTGCTGGCGGACACCGTATTCTCCGCCCCCTCGGTCTGCTCGGCCAGGCCGGCGAAGAAGCTGCGGTTCTGCTCCGCCGTGGTGCCGGGATTACCCACATAGTGGACCACCACGCCGTTCACTTCCTCCAGCCCGGTCCCGGGACGGGAGAAGGGATTCACCGGCAGATACTCCTTTGTGACCCACTCGGGGGCGGGATGCTTTTCCCGCGTCTCCCCTCCGGCTGTGGAAAACCGCTCCAACCCCAGCTTGACGCCCAGCAGGAGCACTACGACCACCGCCAGTATTCCGGGGAGAAGCAGGGGGCTGCGCCCCTTTTTCCGTCTTTTTGCTCTGGGCGCCACCCGCTTTCCGCCCCGCGCCGCCTGTGCCATACGCCATCTCTCCCCTGCGCCGTCTTTCCGGCCGATTTTTCTCCATTATAATACCAATCTCCAAATTAAAATGCAATATATTGCATTTTAATCCCATGGCTGTGGCCGTGGGATTAAAATCATGTCTGCTTTTCATTGCGAATAGTATAACAGGTTTTGCGACACGGGTCCTTAAAATTTTCTGAAAATTCCCCGGCCCCAGGCAGGCAAAAAGCCCCTGCCGGACACGGCGGCGTCCGGCAGGGGCACGGTTCGATTTTCTATGCCGCTCTTACGGCGCGGCGGAACGGAGGTACTCCTCCACCGCCCGGCTGTCGTCCAGGACCATGGCGGCATCGGCGGTGCGGGCGGCGGCGTCATCGCTCCAGCGCCCGATCTCCCTGCGGACGGCCAGCACCGCGGAGGGGCTGACGCTGAACTCGTCCAGTCCGAAGGAGAGCAGCAGCGGAATCATGGCCGGGTCGGCGGCGGCCTCGCCGCACATGCCCACCGGGATGCCCGCAGCCTTTCCGGCGGCGATCACACTGCGGATGCTCCGCAGCACGGCGGGATGGAAGGGGGAGCACAGCCCCTCCACCCTGGCGTTGCCCCGGTCCGCCGCCACGGTATACTGGGTCAGGTCGTTGGTGCCGATGGAAAAGAAGTCGGCCTCCCGGGCCAGCAGGTCGGCCACAAGGGCGGCGGCGGGGGTTTCGATCATCACGCCCAGGGGGATGCGGCCGTCAAACTCCCGCCCCTCGGCGGTGAGCTCGGCCTTGCACTCCTCCAGCAGGGCCCGGGCCGCCCGCAGCTCCTGCACGCCGGAGACCAGGGGCAGCATGATCTTGATGTTGCGGTGCTCCGCCCCCGCCCGCAGCAGGGCCCGGAGCTGCACCTTGTAGAGCTCGGGACGGCCCAGGCAGTAGCGGATGGCACGGTATCCCAGGAAGGGGTTCTCCTCTTTCTCCATCTCCAGATAGGGGATGCCCTTGTCCCCGCCCACGTCCAGGGTGCGGATGATGACCTCTCTGCCCGCCATCTGTCCGGCCACCGTGCGGTAGGCCTCATACTGCTCCTTCTCGGTGGGAAGGGCGGTCCGGTCCATAAAGAGGAACTCGGTGCGGAACAGGCCGATCCCCTCCGCCCCGGCGGCCGCGGCGGCCGCGGCGTCTGCTGTGCCGCCGATATTGGCGTACAGGTCCAAACGCCTTCCGTCGGCGTTCACCGTGTCCCGTCCCCGGTAGAGCTGGAGGAGCAGCTTTTCCCGGTCCTGCTTCCTGCGCCGCTCCAGATATTCCTCCTGTATGCCGGAGTTGGGGTCCAGCATGGCATACCCTTTCCCGCCGTCCACGATGACCAGCATCCCATCCCTGGTCTCGGAAAGAAGGTCGGGGATGCCCAGCACCGCCGGCACTTCCAGCGCCCGGGCCAGGATGGCCGAGTGGCTGGTCTTTCCCCCCACCTCGGTGAGGATGGCCTCCACGTTTTCCCGCCGGAGGCCCACCGTCATGGAGGGCGTCAGGTCATGGACCACCAGCACGGTGTGTTCCGGCAGCTCAGAGAGATCCACGTTCCCGCTCCCCAGCAGGATGCCCAGCATGCGGGTGCGGATGTCCTCGATATCGGTGGCACGCTGGCGCATCATCTCGTCGTCGATGCCGGAGAACATGTCGATGAACGACCGGCACACGGCGTCCAGCGCGGCCTCGGCACAGAGCCCGCCGCCGATCTGCTCCTCCATCTGGGAGAGCAGAAAGGGATCGCCTAGCATCACGATCTGGCCGGAGAGGATCTCCGATTCCTTCTCACCCACCCGGGCCTTCACGTCGTCGGCCATGGCCTGGGTCCTGGCACAGAAGGTCTCCATTGCCTCTTTCAGCCGTGCCTTTTCCCGCTCCGGTCCGGAAAAGGCCACGTGGGAGTAGTCCAGATCCTGCTCCCGGACGCACACTGCGGTCCCAAGCCCGATCCCCGCGGAGGCGCCAACGCCACGTAATACCATCGTCATGTTCCTTTCTGTTAAAAGATGTTCAGCGGGGGCCGGGCCTTACTCACCCAGGCCGGACTCCACCAGGGCCACGGCGGCCTTCAGGCACTCGTCCTCCCGCTCGCCGTCGCAGCGGATCTCGATCTCGGTGCCCTGCTTGATGCAGGCGGCCATCAGGTTCATGATGCTCCGGGCGTTGATCTCCCGGCCGTTGGCGGCGATGGTCACGTCGCAGGCGAAGGGGGTGATAGTCTTGACGAATAGCTGGGCGGGGCGCATATGCATGCCCATGGGGTTGATGACGGCAGTCTTGGCTGATACCATGTCAGATCTTCCTTTCTTTTTTTGCGGGGTGCGGCCCCGGTTTCAGTCTCGTTTTTTCTTCAGCAGGGCCAGCAGCACCATGCCTACGGCGGAGCCGATGGCCAGCGCCGCGATATACATCAGCGCGTTGTGCATAACGGGGAATACAAACAGGCCGCCGTGGGGCGCGGGGGAGGCACAGCCGAAGAGCATGGACAGAGCTCCGGCCACGCCGGAACCCGCGATGCAGGCGGGCAGCACATGGAGGGGATCCGAGGCCGCGAAGGGGATTGCGCCCTCGGTGATGAAGCACAGGCCCATGATATAGTTCACCGGGCCGGACTTGCGCTCTTCCTCGGTAAAGCGGTTCTTGAAGAAGGTGGTGGCCAGGGCGATGGCGATGGGGGGCACCATACCGCCGATCATCACCGCCGCCATGACGCCGGAGCCTCCGGCAGCGATGTCGGCCGCAGCCAGGGTGGACGTGCCGAAGAGGTAGGCCGCCTTGTTGAAGGGGCCGCCCATGTCGATGGCCATCATGGCGGCCACCACGAAGCCCAGGGCGACGCGGCTGCCCTCGTTCATGGCGGCCAGGCCGCTGTAAAGGGCGTTGTTCAGCATGCCCACAAAGGGGTTGACCACGCACATGAACACGCCGATGAGCACCAGGCCCGCCACCGGGTAGATGAGCACCGGCTTGATGCCCTCCAGCGCCCGGGGCAGCTTGTCGCACAGGCGGCGCATGCCCAGCATCAGGTAGCCCGCGGCAAAGCCGGCGATGAGGGCGCCCAGAAAGCCGGCGGAGGTGGAGCCGCCGCCCGGTGCGGCGAAGGTGGCGCCCGAGACTGCCAGTGTGCCGCCCACAAAGCCCACCATCAGCCCCGGGCGGTCGGCGATGGCCATGGCGATATATCCCGCCAGGATGGGGAGCATGAAGTTGAAGGCCGTGCCGCCGATGTTCTTGAACCAGGCGGCCACAGGGGTGTTGGTGCCGAAGTTGGCGTAATCAATGCTGGGATCGTCCAGCAGGAAGGCCAGTGCGATGAGGATGCCGCCGCCGATGACAAAGGGCAGCATATGGCTGACGCCGTTCATCAGCTGTTTGTAGAGCTTCCGGCCCAGGCTCTCGCTGACCTCCTCCCCGGCGGTCTCGCCCACATGGTGGTAGACAGGGGCCTGCGCGGCCTTGCGGATCAGTTCCTCCGGCCTGTGGATGCCGTCGGCCACCGGGACCCGGAGGACGTGCTTGCCGTCAAACCGGGCCAGATCCACCTTTTTGTCGGCGGCGATGATGATGGCGTCGGCCTTCCTGATCTCCTCCCGGGTCAGAACGTTTTTGGCCCCGCCGGAGCCCTGGGTCTCGGCCTTTACCGGGACGCCCAGCTCCCTCCCCTTTTTCTCCAGGGCCTCGGCGGCCATGTAGGTGTGGGCGATGCCGGTGGGACAGGCGGTGACGGCCAGAATACGGAAGCCCTCTTTCCCGCTCTCCTCCGCCGGGATCTCCGCAGCGGAGACCTCGTCGGGGTACTTCTCCCGCTCCTGCCGGTCGATGCAGGCCAGAAATTCCTTTACGTCCCGGACGGCCAGCAGCTTTTGACAGAATGCCTCGTCCATTAGCATCACCATCAGCCGGGACAAAATCTCCAGATGGGTGTCGGCCCCCGCCTTGGGGGCGGCGATCATGAAGAAGAGCCTGGAGGGCAGGCCGTCGGGGGCGTTGTAGTCCACGCCGGCGGGGACGGTGATGGCCGCCAGTCCGGGCCGCCTGACCGCGGCGCTCTTGGCGTGGGGCACGGCAATGCCGCTGCCGATGGCGGTGGTGCCCTGGGCCTCCCGGGCCAGGATGTCGGCCTTGTAAGCCTCCCGGTCGGTGAGGTTGCCTGCACGGTCCTGCAGGCTCACCAGCAGGTCGATGGCGGCGTTCTGATCGGCGGGGGCGGCCCCGAGCGCGACGCCCTCGGCTTTGAGAAGGTCGGTGATACGCATAACGCTCATCCTTTCCTGTTTGAATGTGATCTACATGGTCCTCAGAAGAGCTTCCACCTGCTGCCGGGTGGCCAGTCCGTCGGAGAAGGCGGTGGCGCTCCCGGTGGCGGCGCCCATACGCAGGGCCGCGGCGTAGTCCCCGGTGCGGAACCATCCGGTGAGAAACCCGGCTACCATGGAGTCGCCGGCCCCCACCGAGTTGCGGACGGTCCCTCTGGGCGCGGCGATCTTGTGGAAGGCGCCCGTCTCGTCCAGCAGGATGGCTCCGTCCCCCGCCATGGAGACCAGCACATTCCGCGCGCCCTGCTGCTGCAGCTCGGCGGCGCACGCCCGGATCTCCCCGTCGGTATGCAGCTCCCGGCCAAAGATCTCCCCCAGCTCCAGACTATTGGGCTTGATGAGGAAGGGCCGGTATCGGAGCACGCTGCACAGCAGCTCCCGCTCGGCGTCCACCACTGCCTCCACGCCCCGGCCGTCCAGCCGCTCCAGGATCTGCCGGTAGATGTCCCCGGGCAGGCTGGCCGGGATGGACCCGGCCAGCACCAGCACGTCCCCCTCCCCCAGCTGCTCCAGGCGGCGGAAGAGCTGCTCCAGCGCCTCAGGGCCGATCTCAGGCCCCCGGCCGTTAATCTCGGTCTCGGTCCCGGCCTTAATCTTCACATTGATCCGGCTGAACCCCCGGTCCAGGTGGATAAAGTCAGTGCGCACCCCGGAGCGGGACAGGCCCTGCTCGATGGCATGGCCGGTGAAACCCGCCAGAAAGCCCAGCGCCACATTTTCCACCCCCAGGTTCCGCAGGACGCCGGACACGTTGATGCCCTTGCCCCCGAACTGGATCAGTTCCTCCGCCGTCCGGTTGACGGCCCCCGGCTCCAGGGCATCCATCCGCACCACATAGTCAATGGCGGGATTGAAGGTCACGGTATAGATCATTCCTCATCCACCCCCACTTCCTTGACCACCGCGTACTGCCGGTAGCTCTCCTCGGGCAGCCGGTCCGTGATGATGCACACGTCCTTCAGCGGGCAGATCGTCACCGCGGTGACCTTTCCGAATTTACTGGAATCCGCCAGCACGTAGGTCATGTAGGCCTGCTCCGCCGCCCGGGTCTTGACGGCGGCCTCCTCGATGTCCGGGGTGGTGCAGCCCTGCCGGACGGTAATGCCGTTGGTCCCCAGAAAGGCCTTAGTGAAGTTATACTGCCCGATGGCGGCCAGGGCCTCTGCTCCCACGATGGCCTCGGTGCCCAGCTTGAGCCGTCCGCCCACCACATAGACCTTGCACCCCAGCTCCCCCAGCTTCCGTGCGCATGCGATGCTGGTGGTGACGAAGGTAGCCTTGGAGCCTTCCAGGTAGTTGGCCATAGCCAGGGTGGTGGTGCCCGCGTCCAGGAACACAAAGTCCTCGTCGTAGACCAGAGCGGCGGCGTAGCGCCCGATACGGTCCTTCTCGGTCACGTGGCGCTGGGCCTTCGTAGGGAGGTCGGGCTCCTCCGGATCAAATTCGCCGCCCAGAGCCATGGCCCCGCCGTGGACCTTGGTCAGCTTGCCCTGCCGGTCCAGCAGGAGCAGATCACGGCGGATGGTGGCCTCGGAAGCCCCGGTCTCCCGGCACAGCTCCGCCACACTGATGGCCCGCCGCTTTTCCACTGCTGCCAAAATGGCCGCCAGTCTCTCTTCTGCCAGCATCTGTCTTGCCCCTTCCTGATTGTATTTGATTGTTTTTGATTTGTTGTGACGCTATTGTAGCACGCAATCCAATCAATTTCAATCATTACCAATCAATTTCCCGCTCTCGTTTTTCACAAAAATGTGCTGCCCTTTTTATGCACTTTGGCTGCACCTCTTTCCCGCCATATCTTCTCTCCTCTTTTTACCCAAATAAACGGAACTTATTCCCTACCTGCCGAATGGCACGGACCGGGAAGGCAGTGCGCTTTCCGGCCCAAAAAATACTTGCATTTCCCTTCGGTCCATATTATACTGATTCCAATTTCTGATTGGAGTCTATCCGGTCAAAGATAATGACCGCTCTCCTCCGGGAGAGCCAAGGCTACACGGACGGCCGGGTCAAATGCCGAAAACCCGTCGAAGAGCCGGGGACCGCACCGCGGGTGCGGGTTGGCAACTTTCGTTGCCTTATTGATTGAGTTAAAAGCTCAAATTTTATAAGTTGGAACAGGTCAACTTGTGAAACGGTCAATAAGAGTAGTAAAAGTATCTTTGCTGTATAGACTCTGAACTGCCAGCCGGTCCCGGCCTCATGCCCGTTTTGGGCGGATGTGGTCGTTTGCTTTCACAGGTGACACGTTTCCATACGTGTCACCTGTTTTTTTATAGATCCATCTATTCATCCAAGGAGGAAACACGATTGAAAAAAGTCCTGACCGCGCTGCTCACATTTGCCCTGCTTTCCGGCCTTTCGGCCTGCGGCCCCACACCTTCCGATCCCGTTGAGACTTCTGTCCAGGCAGCTGTGCCCTCTCTGGAGGAGCAGTACACGGGCTATCTGAGTGCCGTCTCCTCCAGCTTTGCCTATGAAACCGCCCTGGAGCTGACCACCAATCCCGCCTACTTCAACTCTGCGCAGGGCGGACGAAATGCCGGCAGCGACGCCGAACACGCCGCCGCCGATTATCTGGCCGGCCTGATGGAGGATATCGGCCTGACCGATGTGGAAAAGGCTGCCGCCCAGTGCGACCGCTGGCAGTTCAACGGCGCCAGCTTCACTGTGGACGGAAAGGACTATCCGGTCTATTCCTACGCCGCTGCCGCCACCCCGGCGGAGGGCATCACCGCCGAGCTGGTCTATGTGGGCAAGGGAACCATGTGGGATTACGAGGGTCTGGACGTGACCGGCAAGATCGTTCTCATCGATATCGACCAGCGCAATGACTGGTGGATCACCTATCCCATGCTGGAGGCCGAGCACCAGGGGGCCGCCGCCGTCCTGGCCGCCAACACCGGCGGCTTTGCCCAGATCGCCGATGACGCCCTGAACTGCCAGGATATCTGCGGCCCGGACAACATCCCCACCCTGTCCATCAGTCTGGCCGATTCCCGCCAGCTGCAGGAGAAGCTGAAGAGCGGCCCCGTCACCGCCACCCTGACGGTGGACAACGAGGTGGACGTGGACGCCGGCACGACCTACAACATCACCGGCGTACTCAGGGGCAAGTCCTCCGGCCACCAGATCATCGTGGGCGGACACTACGACGCGCATTTCTGGGGCTTCCAGGATGACAACTGCGCCGTGGGCCTGGTGCTCTCCATGGCAAAGGCCATGATCGACTCCGGCTACCAGCCTGAAAACGACATCGTATTCTGCCTCCACGGCGCCGAGGAGTGGGGCTCCTCCTACACCCAGTACGACTGGACAGTGGGCGCCTGGGAGATGATCAACAACGTCCATCCCGAGTGGGTGGGCAGGACCCTGGCCTTTATCAACTTCGAGCTGCCCGCCTATGAGTTTGACACCTACACCAGCACCTACTCCGCCCCCGAGATGTTCACCATGCTAGATTACTTTGCCAACGAATATGAGTACTCCCCTGACCCGGAGGGCTGCTTCCCCGACGGCGTGCTTACCGGGGGCTATCAGACCTACACTTACTCCGATGACTTCTCCTATTATGCCGCAGGCGTCCCTTCCACTGTCAACGGCTTCCTGCTGCAAAAGGATATGGAGACTGTATTCCCCTTCTATGTGGACATCTACCACAGCCAGTACGACACTCCGGATACCTATAACGAGGCCGTCATGAACTTCAACCTCCGCTACTACGGCGCCCTGGCCATGTACATCGACCAGACCCCCGCCCTCTATCTGGATTTTACCGCCCAGTATGACCGGGTGCTGGCCTCCATGGACGAGGAGCTGATGGCCGAGGCCGGGGTGGACATGGCCGCTTTCCGTTCCGCGCTGGAGGAGCTGAACACCGCCGCCCAGGCTATGAAGGAGCGGGTCGAGCAGGTCAATCGGGATTACCGCCGGGCCCTGGAGGAAAATGACGCCGAAAAAGTGTCCTCCCTCCGGGCTGAGGGCGCCCAGCTCACCGACCGGAACCTGAAGGCCTTTGAATACGCGCAGAAGCATCTTCTGGGCCTGATGTACGAGCGGCCCATCGTTCCCCACGAGGCGCCTCAGGAAAACGTCCGCCTCTGCCGGGACATCATCGCCTGTCTGGAGACCGGCGACGTGGCCGCCGCGGTGGATGAGTACGCCTGGACCGTGAACAACGTGCTGGAGTGGTATGCCATGTACTTCTCCCCCGAGGTCATCGCCGTACAGGACGACATGCTCTGGGGCGAGGGCAACCGGGACAACCTGTACTGGGGCACCGGCATCGGCTTTGCCAAGGCCGACGTGGACGCCGCCACCCGCAGCATCTTTGCCCGCTATGATGAGACGGGCGGGGACTTCTCCTCCGAGATCGCCGTCTACCAGGCCGCCGCGGAGGCCCAGCTCCGGATCCTCCGGGACCTGGGGACCCGGGAGACCGGGGCCATGTCCGAGCTGGCCGGCCTTCTGGCCTGACATCTAGTCAAAACGCCCCACAGCATACGAAAAAAGGGGGCCTCCCATGGGAGGCCCCCTTTTCATGGCTCAAAAAACGGCACGGATATCCTCTCACCGTTCTGTCCCTGCACGCGCGGGCGCAGGAACAATGCGGGCTTCACAGGCATCCTCTTTCCGGTCGGGGCAGAGCCTGCGCAGCCTGCGGATACACGCCGCACATGCGGGCACCAGAAACAGGTCGGCACACACCCAGGCCGCCGGGGAGGCGAAGCACGCCGCCGTATAGCCCATGGCTGGGACAAAGAAGCGGCCTGCCGCTGCCCGGGCCGCCATCTCCATCACACCGGCCAGGACGGCAAAGGAGCTAAAGCCCATACCCTGAATGGAAAAGCGGAAAATATTCACCAGGGCCAGGGCGAAGAAAAAGGCGCAGCTGGTGACGATATACCGGCTGGTCAGGTCCACCAGCAGGGTCAGTTCCTGTTCTTTGGGGTCCAGAAACAGCATGGCGCATTGGGGAGCCAACACCAGCATGGCGGCAAAGGCCATCACGGCATAGACAAATCCCATGAGCGTACAGGCCCGGACGCCCCGGCCCAGCCGGTCCAGCCGGCAGGCCCCTGCATTCTGGCCGCAGTAGGTGGCCATGGCGGCACCCATGGCGTCATAGGGACAGGCCAGCAGCTGAAAGAGCTTGTTCCCGGCGGCCACCGCCGCCACATAGAGGCTGCCCAGTCCGTTCACCGCCGTCTGCAGGACGATGGAGCCGATGGCAGTGATGGAATACTGCAGGCCCATTGGGATCCCCATGGCGCACAGCACCCTGCAGGAGGGAAGGTCCAGCCGCCGCTCCTCCCGGCTCAGGTGCAGGATGGGGTACTTTTTCCGCATATAAAACAGGCAGGCCACCCCGGATACGCCCTGGGACAATACTGTGGCTGCCGCCGCTCCCGCCACCCCGGCATGAAACCAGAGGATCAGGGCAAAGTCCAGAAATATATTCAGGAAGGAGGACATGGCCAGGAAATACACCGGCGTCCTGCTGTCCCCCAGGGAGCGGATAATGCCCGCCAGCAGATTATAGAGGATGGTGGCCGGGATGCCCATGAATATGATAAAAATGTAGGCGCGGGAATCTTCAAAAATATCCGCCGGGGTATTCATGGCCGTCAGGATCGTCCGGCACAGAAGGCCGGTAGCCACTGTCAGCACCAGGGCGAAAGCGGCCGCCAGATAGGCGGCATTGGCCACGCATCTGCGCATCTTTCCCGGCTCCTGCGCCCCCATCCGCTGGGCGACCGGAATGGCGAACCCGCTGCACAGTCCCATGCAGAAACCGATGACAAAAAAGTTAATGGATCCGGTGGCGCCCACCGCCGCCAGGGCGCGGGCCCCCAGCAGCTTACCCACCACCATGGTGTCCACCAGATTGTAGAGCTGCTGGAACAGCATCCCGAACAGCGTCGGCACAGTAAAGCCCAGGATCAGCCGCATCGGGCTGCCCCTGGTCAGGTCCTTGGTCACAGAGATCCCCTCCTCAGGGCGTTTCACCGTCTTGCTTAAATACCGCACTATTATAGCCATCTCAGGCAGGGCTGCATAGCGCCGTTTTTCACAATCTTTCCCGGTTTTTCCCTGAAAAATGCCGCCGAAACGGCGAACACAGCGCGGCGGATCGCGTCCAAACGTGAAGGGAGCGTGTATCCGTATCTCCAGGAAGTCCCTTGGCAAACAGCCGGACCGCCCTGAACTGTGATCGGTATCATCAGGAAGATCGAAGTTTGGCCCAGGCTGCAGACTTTCCGTTTTTCAAACCCGCAATATGATACCGTATCAAGTGCCTTAATCTAATCAACTTCAAGAAGTCCATGAGATATACCCCCCTGGCCTACATCCGGTCAGAGGAAGATATCCTGAAGCTGGTGAACGCCCTGTAGTCACGAAACGCTATGCGTACATTCTGGATGAGGACCGAAGAATGTTAACTTCTGAAATAGAGCAGCAATTCTATCAGCAGGGCGGCACTGCAATACAGCCAGCAGCAACAGAAAAAGCGCCCGCGATGGACGCAGATGCCCTGGCTGCGCTGATTCCCAACAGGCACGACCAGCCGGCAGGCAGTTCGGAAAAGGTGGGAAATTCAAATTAGCAAACTCCCGTTTTTTCTTAGCAAACTGGTGAAAACCGTTCAAATCCAATTAGCAAACATACATCATGCAGCGCATAAAAACCTCCCAGCTTCGGAGAACCGGCTGCCGTGAGAAATGAGAACAAAAAACGCTGCAAGCCTTTGGAAAAAGGCTTGCAGCGTTTCTTTTGGCACCCCCGACCAGACTCTAACTGGTGGCCTACCGCTTAGGAGGCGGTCGCTCTATACAACTGAGCTACGGAGGCATATACAAGAATTATTCAGTTTTCCGGCTTAGCAGGACTCGAACAAACTGCCGCTTAGGATGTGGCCGCTCTATCCGGTTGAGCTGCAGACGCGTATGACAAAATCGGGAAATACGTTTTAAAAGCGGACACCCCATCCAGTTGAACGATCAGGGCATGCCCTATCCCTCCGGGAGAATTACTTTTCTATTGTAACCCAAAGCTCCGCCGGTGTCAACGCCCGCCGGCCCGCCGGGGCGGAGATTTGTCCGCCGCAAAACCGCCTGTATCCTCCGCCGGAGCCTCCCGTTCCATTGGGAAAATAGCTGAAACAACACTTTTTTGAGAATTAAAGTTGCGCTCTTTATTGCATTCGGTTATAATAGATGGTCGGAATTACAGAGATCCTGTTTTTTCGCTTCCCAATGGCCGGACAGAGCCCCGCTCTGCCCTGCCCGGGTCTCCATTCCCCGCGTTATTCATATGTCCGCCGGACAGGGCCCCGGTAAGGGGGCGTCCGGTGGTCTTGCCATACAGGAGGAAGTTCAACTATGCAGAACACAAAGCTGAGAAACGTAGCCATCATCGCCCACGTCGACCATGGCAAGACCACGCTGGTGGACGAAATGCTCAAGCAGGGCGGTATTTACCGTGACAACCAGGCCACGGTGGAGCGGGTGATGGACTCCGGCGACCTGGAGCGTGAGCGCGGCATCACCATTCTGGCCAAGAACACCGCTGTCCACTACAAGGACGTGAAGATCAACATCGTGGATACCCCGGGCCATGCCGACTTCGGCGGCGAGGTGGAGCGCATCCTGAAGATGGTCAACGGCGTCATCCTGCTGGTGGACGCCGCCGAGGGCCCCATGCCCCAGACCCGCTTCGTCCTCTCCAAGGCCCTGGAGCTGGGCCACAAGGTCATCGTGGTGGTCAACAAGATCGACCGCCCCGACCAGCGCATCCACGAGGTCATGGACGAGGTGCTGGAGCTGCTGCTGGACCTGAACGCCACCGATGAGCAGTTCGAGTCCCCCACCCTGTTCTGCTCCGGCCGCCAGGGCACTGCCTCCTATTCCCCCGACGTGCCCGGCACCGACCTGACTCCCCTCTTCGAGACCATCGTCAACTATATCCCCGGCCCCGAGTCCGACGACGAGGGCCCCTTCCAGATGCTGGTATCCTCTATCGACTACAATGAGTTCGTGGGCCGGATCGCCATCGGCCGCATCGAGCGGGGCACCATCAAGCAGAACCAGGAGATCGCGGTGTGCAACTACCACGATCCCGACGCCCCCGCTCAGAAGGCCAAGGCGGTCTCCCTCTACCAGTTCGACGGCCTGGGCAGGGTACCCGTGACTGAGGCCACCTCCGGCAACATCATCGCCATGAGCGGCATCGGCGACATCACCATCGGAGACACCATCTGCGCTCCCGACTGTGTGGAGCCCATCGAGTTCGTGAAGATCTCGGCCCCCACCATCGAGATGACCTTCTCGGTCAACGACTCCCCCTTCGCCGGCCGGGAGGGCAAGTTTGTCACCTCCCGCCAGCTCCGGGACCGCCTGTTCCGGGAAACTCTGAAGGACGTATCCCTGCGGGTGAGCGAGACCGACTCCACCGACGCCTTCAACGTGGCCGGCCGGGGCGAGATGTCCCTGTCCATCCTCATCGAGACCATGCGCCGGGAGGGCTATGAGTTCCAGGTCTCCCCCCCCCGCGTGCTCTTCCGGGAGATCGACGGCAGGAAGTGCGAGCCCATTGAGCGTCTGGTGGTGGACGTGCCCGCCGACGCCATCGGCTCGGTGATCGAGGCCATTGGCCGCCGCAAGGGCGACCTGCTGGACATGAACCCTGTGGGCGAGCGGATGAAGGCCCAGTTCCTGGTGCCCTCCCGTGGCCTGTTCGGCTACCGCAACGAGTTCCTCACCGCCACCAAGGGCGAGGGCATCATGGCCTCGGTCTTTGAGAATTACGCCCCCATGAAGGGCGAGATTGCCCGGCGGAACACCGGCAGCCTGGTGGCCTTCGAGACCGGCGAGGCCGTCACTTACGGCCTGTTCAACGCCCAGGAGCGGGGCACCCTCTTCATCGGCGCAGGCGTGCCTGTGTACGGCGGCATGATCGTGGGCGAGTGCCCCAAGCAGGAGGACATCAGCGTCAACGTCTGCAAGAAGAAGCAGCTGACCAACATGCGGGCCGCCGGCTCTGACGACGCCCTGCGCCTGGTCACCCCCCGCACCCTCAGCCTGGAGCAGTGCCTGGAGTTCCTGGCAGATGACGAGCTGCTGGAGGTCACCCCCGAGAACCTGCGCCTGCGCAAGCGGGTGCTGGACCACGGCGACCGGATGCGCATCGCCAGCAAGAAGAAGTAAAATTTGAGCCCGCCGCGAAAGCGGCGGGCTCTTCCTTTGCCTGCTCGGGGGATGCGCCCGCCCCGTGGGCAGGACAGGATATAAACGGGCAGCCACAGGGGCTTATTGAGACTTAATAGACCTGGATATCCGCGATCGCGTGGCTGCCGCCGTTGAGCACGATCTTCATCTGAAGCGCATTATGGATATCTACCTCAAAATGTTTGGGCAGCTCATCCCAACTCATATCCGCTGAAAAGGCCAGCTCTCCATCCAGATAGATATCTACCTGCCCTTCTCCCCACGAGTCACCGCCGTCCTCATGGCCCATATCAAAGCTGAGAGTTTTATATTGACCATTCAGGTTGAACAGCGCCGTGGCGTCCATCTGTCCATGAATACATTTCATCACGTTTGCATACTTTTTTCCGCCCATTTCCAACGTAGCGGGCATTTCCACGCTGCTCGTCTGATACGGCGGGCAGACAGTGAGCAGGTACTGCTTCATCCCCGGGGCCTCGCCGATATAGACCCGCTGGTTCTTGCCGTCGTAGCTGACGGCCTTGCCCAGGTACTGGCTCACCGCCCGGAGGGGAACGTAGGTGGTGCCGTTGTAGACGAAGGTGTCCACCGGCTTGCCATTGGCATCGGTGGGCTTCATCTCCACTCCGTCCACGTAGATATCCACCCCCGTGAGGACCTGGATGGTCTTGCCCGCCAGGGCCGCCCCGGCGGGGGAGGCCAAAGCGAATACCAGGGCCATGGCAAGGGCTCCGGTCAGGATATCGCGCACTCGGTGCATTTTTTTCATATGGTTTCCTCCTCTTTGTTTGATTTCATTTCAATATACGAATAAAACGACAATCCCCGCCTTGCCAAAGGCGGGGAATTCCCGTATAATTGCCATGCGGTGCGGCGAATACCGCCGTCAGGCGCCGAAGCACCTGCAAGTTCCGTTTTAAGGCGTGTCTCCCCTTGGACGTGCCGTATTTTCCAGGGATGATTTTACCATATTTCAGTGCAAATTGCAACCGGTGCAGGGCCCTGTGGGCGGCCTCCGCATCGGAAAAACAGCATGTCAGAAAGGACCTGATCTCCTTGTCCATCCTTATCCGCAACGTGACCCCCGCCGACCTGGACGGGGTGTGTGCCGTGGAAAACGCCGGGTTTCCCCCGGCGGAAGGGGCCACCCGTGCCGCCTTCCAATACCGCATCTCCGCCTTCCCCCAGTGGTTCCTGGTGGCCGAGGACGCCGGCCAGGTGGTGGGGCTGCTCAACGGACCGTCCACCGGGAAGCGCTTCCTCTGCGACGAGCTGTACGAGCCCGGCGGGGCCGACGAGGGGGGCGACGCCCTGGCCATCCTGGGCCTGGCCGTACTGCCCGCTTACCGGAAACAGGGAATCGCCGCCCGGCTGATGGAGGAGTACATCGCCAGGGCCCGGGCGGCGGGCAAGCGCCGCATCGTGCTCACCTGCAAGGAGGGGCTCATTCCCTACTACGAGAAGTTCGGCTACCAGAACCGGGGCGTGTCGGCCTCGATCCACGGTGGGGTCGTGTGGTATGATATGGAGCTGATCCTGTGATCTTTCCCCCAATCGGGCGAATTACGGTACAAAAGGGGCGTGTCTGCGGACACGCCCCTTTTTCGCGCAAAAATTTTACTTGACATTCTGCCCCGCTGTGATTACAATATCGCTTAAATCATTTTAATTAAATTTTTTTAATTAAAATAGTTGAATCAACAAAACCGGCAACTGCCGAAAGGAGCCAATCACCATGTTTGAAAAAGTCCGCGATATCATCGTCAGCAACCTGAACTGCGACCTGGAGGCCGTGACCCCGGAGGCCAAGCTCACGGATGACCTGGAGCTGGACTCTCTGGACGCGGTGGACCTGATCAGCGCCCTGGAGGAGGAGTTCGACGTGACCATGCCCGATGACGCCGCCGTCTCCTTCCAGACCGTGGGCGACATCGTCCGCTATCTGGAGGCCAACGCCCAGTAATCATGGAGCTCAACGACATTTTCGCCCTGATGGACCGGCTGGAGGGCAGCTCCCTTACCCGCCTGGAGCTGGAGGACGGGGACTTTAAGCTGGTCCTGGACCGGACCGCGCCCTCCGTCTCCGCTGCCGCCGCCCCGGCTCCGGTCCCGGCGGCAGCCCCCGCACCGGCTGAACCTGTCCGGGAACAGGAAGCCCAGCCGGAGGGAGCCGTAATCCGCGCCCCGTTGGTGGGTACCTTCTACGCCGCCTCCGCCCCCGGCGCCGCCCCCTTCGCCCCGGTGGGCACGGCGGTGAAAAAGGGCCAGACGGTCTGTATTCTGGAGGCCATGAAGATGATGAGCGAGGTCCCCGCCCCTGCCGACGGCGTGATCGCCGAAGTGCTGGCCGCCGACGGCGAGCTGGTGGGCTTCGACCAGCCCCTCTTCCGGCTCAAGTGAGGAAACGTTTATGTTCAAGCGCGTTTTGATCGCCAACCGGGGCGAGATCGCGGTGCGTATTATCCGGGCCTGTCAGGAGATGGGGGTGGAGACGGTGGCGGTCTACTCGGCTGCTGACGCCGACTCCCTCCACGTACAGCTGGCCGACCGGGCGGTGTGCGTGGGCCCGGCCCGCTCGGCGGAGAGCTATCTCAACATCCCCGCCCTCCTCACCGCCGCCCTGGAGAGCGGGTGTGACGCCCTCCATCCCGGCTACGGCTTTCTCTCCGAAAACGCCGACTTTGCCGATCTGTGCGTGAGGAGCGGCCTCGTTTTTATCGGCCCCACCGGGGACATGATCCGGCAGCTGGGGGACAAGGCCGCCGCCCGGGCCCTGATGCGCGCCCACGGCGTGCCGGTGGTGCCCGGCTCCGACGGGCCGGTGTCCGGCCCCGCCGCCGCCCTGAAGCTGGCGGAGCAGGTGGGCTATCCCGTGCTCCTCAAGGCCAGCGCCGGCGGCGGCGGCCGGGGCATGCGCCGGGTGGACGCCCCCGGGGACCTGCCCCGGCTTTTTGACGAGGCCGCGGGCGAGGCCCGCTCCTGCTTCGGCAACGGGGAGCTCTATCTGGAAAAGCTCATCCTCCGTCCCCGGCACATCGAGTTTCAGATCCTGGCCGACACCCAGGGCCATGTGATCCACCTGGGGGAGCGGGACTGCTCCATCCAGCGCAAGAACCAGAAGCTGGTGGAGGAATCCCCCTCCCGCGCCCTGACGCCCCAGCTGCGCCGGGCCATGGGAGAGGCCGCCCTGTCCGCCGCCCGGGCCGCCGGGTACGTCAGCGCCGGCACGGTGGAATTCGTACTGGACCAGGAGGGAAAATTCTACTTCATCGAGATGAACACCCGCATCCAGGTGGAGCACCCGGTGACCGAGCTGGTCTCCGGCCTGGATCTGGTGAAGGAACAGCTGCGCATCGCCGCGGGGCTGCCCCTCTCCCTGGCGCAGGAGGACGTGACCCTCACCGGCCACGCCATCGAGTGCCGGGTCAACGCCGAGGACCCGCGGAAGGGCTTCCGCCCCTGCCCCGGCCGGACCGAGTTCCTCCACCTGCCCGGCGGGCCCGGCGTGCGGGTGGACACCCTGCTCTACAACGGCTGCGAGGTCAGCCCCTTCTATGACAGCCTGGTGGCCAAGGTCATTGTCCACGCCCCCACCCGGCTGGAGGCCATCCGCCGGATGCGCCGGGCCCTGGCCGAGCTCATCATCCAGGGCTATCCCACCACCGCCCCCTTCTGCTACCTGTTGCTCCACCACCCGGACTTCGTCCAGGGCCGGTACGACACCGGCTTTCTGGCCGGGCACCTGGAGGAACTGCTGGACTGGGAGGACGGGGCGTCGTGAACGCGTAAGGAGGAAGACCCACTGTGAACCATCTCTTTCGAGCCCGCCGGGAGCATCTGGATCAGCTGCGGGAGCGCCGGGGCCTGCGGGAAAAGGCGGATATTCGCCGCCGTCCGGAAGCCGCCGTGTTCCAGCAGTGTCCCGCCTGTGGGACCATGGTCTCGGAGCGGGATCTGGCCCGGGCCCTCTACGTCTGCCCCCGCTGCGGACACCACCATAAGATCAGCGCGTACCCGCGCCTGTCCATGCTGCTGGATCCCAACACCTTTCAGGAGCTGGACGAGACTCTCACCGGCGGCGACCCGCTGGACTTTCCCGGCTATCCCGACAAGCTCTCCGGCCTGCGGGAAAAAACCGGCCTCACTGAGGCGGCGGTCACCGCCCGGGGAAAGATCAACGGCCGTCCGGTGGCCGTGGCCGTGCTGGACAGCCGCTTCCTCATGGGCAGCATGGGGGTGGCCGTGGGGGAGAAGATCGCCCGGCTGGCCGAGCTGGCCCGAAAGCAGCGCCTGCCCCTCATCATCTGCTCGGCCAGCGGCGGCGCCCGCATGCAGGAGGGCATCCTCTCCCTGATGCAGATGGCCAAGACCAGCGCCGCCCTGGAGCGGTTCTCGGCCGCCGGGGGGCTGTATATCTCAGTGCTCACCCACCCCACCACCGGGGGCGTCACCGCCTCCTTCGCCTCCCTGGGGGACATCACCCTGGCCGAGCCCGGCGCCCTCATCGGCTTCGCCGGGCCCCGGGTCATCGAGCAGACCATCGGCCAGAAGCTCCCTGAGGGCTTCCAGAGCGCCGAATACCTAGAGGAGCACGGCTTTGTGGACCAGATCGTCCCCCGTGCCCAACTGCGGGAGACCATCTCCCGGCTGCTGGTCCTCCACGAGAAGGGGGGCAGGCTCCGTGATTAAGGACTGGGAGGCCAGGATCGAGGCCATGGACCGGGAGCTCGCTGCCCTGGAGGGCAGCGAAGAGGCCGCCGCCCTCATCCGCCGTGCCCAGCTCCGGCGGGACCGGGACGAGCTGCTGGAGGCCTGCCGGGACTGCACGCCGGAGGACCGGGTCTATCTGGCCCGCCACGCCGGCCGCCCCGGCACGGCGGATTTTATCTCCGCCCTGTGTACCGGCTTTTTCGAGTGCCGGGGGGACCGCCAGTGCCGGGAGGATCCCAGCATCCTGGGGGGCGCGGCGCTGTACCACGGCCTGCCCGTCACCGTCATCGGCCACCGGAAGGGCAAAAACCTGGAGGAGAACATGGCATACAACTTCGGCATGCCCTCCCCCGAGGGCTACCGGAAGGCCCAGCGGCTCATGCGCCAGGCGGAGAAATTCCGCCGTCCGGTGCTCACCTTTATCGACACCCCCGGCGCCTATCCCGGTCTGGAGGCCGAGGCCAGGGGCCAGGGAGAGGCCATCGCCTCCAGCCTGGCCCTGATGAGCTCCCTCACCGTTCCGGTGGTCTCGGTAGTCATCGGCGAGGGGGGCAGCGGCGGCGCCCTGGCCCTGGCGGTGGCCAACCGGGTGCTCATGCTGGAAAACGCGGTCTACTCCGTCCTCTCTCCGGAGGGGTTTGCCTCCATCCTGTGGAAGGACGCCGCCCGCTCCGGCGAGGCCGCGGGGCTGATGAAGCTCACCGCCGCCGACCTCTTTTCCCTGGGGGTGGCCGACCAGGTCATTCCCGAGCCCCCCGGCGGCGCCCACCGGGACCCCCGGGCCGTCTTTCAGGCGGTGGACAAGGCGGTGTACGCCCATCTCTCCCGGCTGCTCAAGCTGCGGGACCCGGCGGCCCACCGCTATGAAAAATTCCGTGCCATGGGCCAGTGCGCCCGAAAGGAGGCCCCATGAGAGGACTTCGCATCGTCTCCACCGGCCGCTGTCTGCCCGCCCGGGTGGTGACCAACGACGACCTGAGCCGTCTGGTGGACACCAGCGACGCGTGGATCCGCTCCCGCACCGGCATCGGGGAGCGCCGCTTCTCCCGGGAAGAGACCGCCTGGGACCTGTGCGCCGGGGCGGCCCGGCAGGCGCTGGAGCGCGCCGGCGTCCACCCCGAAGAGATCGCCGCCTGCGTGACGGCCACCTGCACCCCCGGCTGCTCCGCCCCCGCCAACGCCTGCATGGTGCAGGCCGCCCTGGGTCTGCCGGAGGATATTCCCTGCTTCGACCTGAACGCCGCCTGCTCCGGCTTTGTCTATGGACTGGAGACCCTCCGGGGCCTGCTGGCCGTGAGCGAGCGGAAATACGCCCTCCTTGTCGGCGGCGAGCAGCTCAGCCGGGTGCTGGACATGTCCGACCGCAGTACCTGCGTCCTCTTTGGGGACGGCGCCGGCGCGGCGGTGGTGACCCTCACCGACGGGCCGTGGCACGCTGCCCTGGGCTGCCGGGGGAGTGCCGATCTTCTCCGGATCGACGGAGCGGGACCGGAGCGCGCCTATCTGCACATGGACGGCCCCGGCGTCTACCGCTTCGCGGTGGAGGCCCTGCCCGCCTGCGTCCGCACCCTGCTGGAGCGCAGCGGCCTCACTCTGGAGGACATCGACTGGATCGTCCCCCACCAGGCCAACCGCCGCATCATCGACACGGCGGCCAAACGCCTGGGCGCCCCTGTGGACAGGTTCTATCAGAACATGGAGCGCTACGGCAACACCTCCGCCGCCAGCATCCCCATCGCCCTGGACGAGATGGCGGAGCAGGGCCTGCTGCGGCGGGGACAGAAGATCATCTGCGCCGCCTTCGGCGCCGGCCTCACCTGGGGCGGCGTTCTCTTTGAATGGTAGCGGAAAGGAAGGTTCCAATGAAACTCAACGAGCTGCTGGGGACCGAGTTCCCCTTTATCCAGGGCGGCATGGCCAACATCGCCACCGGCGAGTTCGCCGCCGCCGTGTCCAACGCCGGGGCTCTGGGCCTCATCGGCGGAGGCGGCATGACGCCGGAATCCTTCCGGGAGCACATCCGCCGCTGCCGCAGCCTGACCAATAAGCCCTTCGGCGTCAATATCATGCTCATGCACCCCCAGGCCGCCGATATGGCCCGCATCGCCGCCGAGGAAAAGGTGGCCGTGGTCACCACCGGCGCGGGCAGCCCCGGCCCCTATGTGTCCATGTGGAAGGAGGCGGGGGCCAGGGTGTTCCCCGTGGTCTCCGCCGTGTCCCTGGCCAAGCTGATGGCCAAGGCCGGAGTGGACGGCGTCATTGCCGAGGGCACCGAGAGCGGCGGCCACGTGGGTGAGACCACCACCATGGCCCTGGTCCCCCAGGTGTGCGACGCGGTGGACATCCCCGTCATCGCCGCCGGCGGCATCGCCGATGGACGCCAGTTGCTGGCCGCCTACGCCCTGGGAGCCTGCGGCGCCCAGCTGGGCACCTGCCTGCTGGTCAGTGAGGAGTGTCCCATCCACCCCAACTATAAAGAGGCCCTGCTCAGGGCCAAGGATACCGGCACCACCGTCACCGGGCGCATCGCCGGCACCCCCGTCCGGGTGCTGAAAAACCAGATGACCCGGGACTACATTGCCCACGAGAAGGCGGGGGCCGATAAGATGGAGCTGGAGCAGTTCACTCTGGGCAGCCTGCGCCGGGCCGTGTTTGACGGCGACACCAAAACCGGCAGCCTGATGGCCGGCCAGGTGGCCGGTATGCTCCGGGAGATCCGCCCCCTGCGCGCCATTTTCCAGGAGCTGCAGGACCAGGCTGGGGAGCGCCTCAAAGAACTCAACGCCTGACCCGGGCGGCTCCCCTCCGCCCCGGAATATCCCTCCCTCTCTCCACACCAACCGACAAGGAGCGCACCCGATGAAACTCGCTTTTCTATACGCCGGCCAGGGCGCCCAGCATGTGGGCATGGGCCGGGACTTCTATGACCGTTCTCCCCTGTTCCGGGAGGTCTTCGATTTGGCCCCCGTGGATTTTGATCTGAAGGCCCTGTGCTTTGACGGACCGGAGGACCGTCTGGCCGACACCCGTTATACCCAGCCCTGTATGGTGGCCTTTGCCGCCGGGGTCACCGCCCTGCTCTTTCAGGCGGGCGTCCGCCCCGCCATGGCCGCGGGGCTGAGCCTGGGGGAATATTCCGCCCTCCAGGCCGCGGGGGTCTTTACTCCCGCCCAGGCCATCGCCCTGGTGGCCTTCCGTGGGAAGGCCATGGCCGAAGCCGTTACCGGCCGGGACACCGGCATGGCCGCCGTGCTGGGGCTGGACCGGGAAACGCTGGCGGCGGCCTGCGCCGCCGCGTCCCCCCTGGGCACGGTGGAGATCGCCAACTACAACTGCCCCGGCCAGCTGGTCATCGGCGGCGACGCTCCGGCAGTAGACCGGGCCGGGGAGCTGGCCCGTCAGGCCGGCGCCCGCCGGGTGGTGCCGCTGAAGGTCAGCGGTCCCTTCCACACCTCGCTGATGGCCCCCGCCGGAGAAGCCCTTCGCCGCCGCCTTCAGGACACCGTGTTCGGCCCCATGGCCTTCCCCGTCCTCTTCAACTGCAAGGGGGATGTGATGGAACCGGGGGACACCATCCCCGCCCTGCTGGAGCGGCAGGTGCAGTCCAGCGTCTACCTGGAGGACACCATCTGCGCCATGGCCGCCCACGGCGTGGACACCATTGTGGAGATCGGCCCGGGCAAGACCCTCTCCGGCTTTGTCCGCCGGACCGTGAAGGACATCCAGACCTATTCCATCGACACGGCGGAGGACTTTGACGCCGCCGTGTCCGCCCTGAAAGGAGCGTAACGCTATGGATCTCACCGGAAGAAACGCCCTGGTCACCGGAGGCAGCCGGGGCATCGGCCGCGCCGTCTGCCTGGAGCTGGCCCGCCGGGGGGCCAATGTGGCGGTGAACTACGCCGGAAACGCCCGGGCCGCTGAGGAAACGGCGGCAGCCTGCCGGGAGTTGGGCGTACAGGCCTTTGCCGTCCAGGCCGACGTGTCCGACTCCGCCGCCGCCGGGGCCATGGTCAAAGCGGTCATTGAGCGCTTCGGCCGGCTGGACATCCTGGTCAACAACGCCGGGATCACTCGGGATAAGCTGGCCCTCCAGATGAAGAACGAGGATCTGGACGCCGTGCTGGACACCAACCTCAAAGGGGCCTTCTACTGCATGCGGGCGGCCTACCGGCCCATGATGAAGCAGCGCTACGGCCGCATCGTCAACCTCTCCAGCGTGGTGGGCCTGCGGGGCAACCCGGGCCAGGCCAACTACGCCGCCAGCAAGGCCGGGCTCATCGGCATGAGCAAGTCCATCGCCAAAGAGCTGGCCAGCCGCAACGTCACCGTCAACCTGGTGGCCCCCGGCTTTATCGACACCGACATGACCGCCGTCCTCCCGGAAGCCGCCAGGGAGGCGCTCCTCAAGTCCATCCCAATGGCCCGGCTGGGCCAGCCGGAGGACGTGGCCCGGGCGGTGGCCTTCTTCGCCGCCGAGGACGCGAGCTACATCACAGGCCAGGTCCTGTGCGTGGACGGCGGTATGGCGGTGTAAGGCCGCCTGTGACCCAATCTCTCCGAAAGGGGCTGTCTGAATGAACAAACGACGTGTGGTCGTCACCGGCATGGGGGCAATTACCCCCCTGGGCGGGACGGCCGGGGACTCCTGGGCCGCCGCCAAAGCGGGCGTGTGCGGCATCGGGCCCATCACCCTCTACGATCCCTCGGCCATGAAGGTCAAGCTGGCCGGCGAGGTGCGGGATTTTGACCCGGAGCGCTATATGGAGCACCGGGAGGCCCGGCGCATGGACCGCTTCACCCAGTTTGCCATGGCGGCCGCCGCCCAGGCGGTGGAGCAGAGCGGCCTGGATATGGAGCGGGAGGACCCCGCCCGCTGCGGCGTGATGGTCTCCAGCGGCATCGGCGGCATGAACACCATCCAGTCCGAGTGCGCCAGGGGGGCGGCCAAGGGCTATGACCGCATCTCCCCCTTCTTTATCCCCATGATCATTCCCAACATGGCGGCGGGACAGATCGCCATCAAATACGGCTTTCAGGGCATGTGCGTGTGCCCGGTGGCGGCCTGCGCCGGCGGCGGCAACGCCGTGGGCGACGCCTTCCGTCACATCCGGGACGGCTATGCCGAGGTGATGCTGTGCGGCGGCGCCGAGGCCGCCGTGGCTGAGATGGGGGTGGGGGGCTTCACCGCCCTCAAGGCCCTGACCACCTGCGCCGATGTGGAACGGGCCTCCATTCCCTTTGACGCGGAGCGCTCCGGCTTTGTCATCGGCGAGGGGGCCGGCATCCTGCTGTTGGAGGAATACGAACACGCGAAGGCCCGGGGCGCGGTCATCCTGGGCGAAATAGCGGGCTACGGCGCCAACTCCGACGCCCACCACATTACCGCCCCCGCTCCCGGCGGCGCCGGCGGCGCGGCCTGCATGCGCCTGGCCCTCTCCGACGCGGGTGTCAATCCGGAAGAGGTGGACTACATCAACGCCCACGGCACCTCCACCCACATGAACGACGTGTGCGAGACCCAGGCGGTCAAGGCCGCCTTCGGCCCCCATGCCCACACGCTGATGATGAGCTCCACCAAGTCCATGACCGGCCACCTGCTGGGGGCCAGCGGCGCGGTGGAGGCCATCTTCTCGGTGCTGGCCCTGCGGGACCAGTTCGTCCCCCCCACCATCCACTACGCCGTACCCGACCCGGAGTGCGACCTGGACGTGGTACCCAACACCGGCCGCGAGGCCCGGCTGCGCTATGTCCTCTCCAACTCGCTGGGTTTCGGCGGGCACAATACCAGCCTCATTTTCAGGCATTGGGAGGGATAAAGCATGGAGCTGAACATCGAACAGATCATGGAGATCCTGCCCCACCGGCCGCCCTTCCTGCTCATCGACCGCATCACTGACTGTCAGCCCGGCCATTCGGCCGCCGGCATCAAATGCGTCACCATGAACGAGCCCTTCTTCACCGGCCACTTTCCCGGCAGGCCCATCATGCCCGGCGCCCTTATCATCGAGGCCCTGGCCCAGACCGGCGCGGTGGCCGCCCTCAGCCTGCCCGAAAACAAGGGCAAGCTGGCCATTTTCGGCGGCATCAAAAACGCCCGCTTCAAGCACCCGGTGACTCCGGGGGACGTGCTGGAGCTCTCCTGTGAGCTCATTGAGCAGCGGGGCCCCGTGGGGTATGGAAAGGCCGTGGCCCGGGTGGGCGGGAAGATTGCCGCCCAGGGGGAGCTCACCTTCGTCATTCAGTAGTCCGGTTGCTCCCGCGGCCAAAATCTGCTACAATAATGTCTGCTGAATAAACTGCAGCGGGAGGGATCTTATGCTGGACCAGGCCTTTGACAGCGTGTATACCAAATTCAAGCTTCACTTCTACCGGGCGGTCTTTTCCCGGTTCCAGAAGCGGGAGGCCAGCCTCACCACGGTGGAGACCTTCTGTATGGAGATCATCATGGCCCTGGGCCGCCCCACCATCAATGAGTTCGCCCGCTTTGTGAACATCTCCCCGCCCAACGCAGCCTACAAGGTGAACAGCCTCATCCAGAAGGGCTATGTCCGCAAGGAGCAGTCCCCCGAGGACAAGCGGGAGTACCATCTGGAGGTCACCCAGAAATATATCGACTACTATAATATCAGCTATGGCTACCTGACCACGGTGATGGACCGGATCAAAAACCGGTTCCCCGAAGAGGACGTGGACCGGCTGGAGCAGATGCTGCGCGTCATCTCCTCCGAGCTGATGCCTGAGATCTCCCTCCCCGCCCACGCGGAGCAGTCCCGCTGACCATCCCGCCGGAGGTCCCCTTTTTTGGGGGCCTCCGGTCTTTTTACCGCACCGACCCTCCCGGCACAGCATATGGTGGAATGAATGAAATCAGCGAAACGGAGGGTCTTTTATGGCTGATAACCCACAGGTCCGGTTTTATCTGGGGGCCAACTCCCCCTCGGGCTTTTATTCTCTTTATGACCAGCTCATCGATCCCGCCCAGGCCGAAGACTATTTCCTCATCAAGGGCGGGCCGGGCTGCGGCAAATCCACCCTGATGCGCCGGGTGGGCCGTGCCATGGAGGAGCACGGGCTGGAGGTGGAGTACATCCAGTGCTCCGGCGACCCGGACTCCCTGGACGCGGTGGCCGTCCCCGCTCTCAGGTCCGCCCTGGTGGACGCCACCGCGCCCCACGTCATCGAGTCCAAATATCCCGGCGTCACCGAGCGGTATCTCAACCTGGGCGAGTGTTACGACACTCCCGCTCTCAAAGAGATCAAAGACCAGATCATCGGCTGCATGAAGGGCTATCAGGGCTGCTATGCCCGGGCCACC
Source organism: Pseudoflavonifractor sp. HCP28S3_F10 (assembly GCF_052065415.1). Lineage (NCBI taxonomy): Bacteria > Bacillati > Bacillota > Clostridia > Eubacteriales > Oscillospiraceae > Pseudoflavonifractor > Pseudoflavonifractor sp. HCP28S3_F10. The sequence goes on from NZ_JBQHUB010000006.1 coordinate 50,755, forward strand.
CGCTGCCTCTCAGCCGCCGCCGAGATCGACGGGGACTGCCGCACCCTTCTCCTTACCCCGGCACTGGAGGAGAAGCTGGCCAAGCGGGCCCGGGGCATCCTGTCCCGGGAGTGCAGGCGGACCGGCGGCGGGCCGGGGAAAGCCGTCCAGCGCTTTCTGGACGCGGTCACCTGCCAGGGTGTGCTGTGCAATTTCGACACCGCGGAGGCCCTGTGCAAGCGCATCTACGAGCTGTGTGACACCTACGGCCTGGCCCATACCCTCCTCACCCACCTGGCGGCCGGGGCCATGGCGGCGGGTTACGATGTGATCGTCTGTCCTGATCCCATGGCTCCCCAGCGGATGCGCCACCTGCTCATCCCCGCCCTCTCCCTGGGCTTTGTCTCCAGCAGCGGAGAACTGCCCTATACCGGCCGGCGGCCCTACCGCCGCCTGCGTCTGGACCCCATGACCGATCCGGAGCTGCTGCACCGGAACAAAGCCCGTCTGCGCTTCTCCCGCAAGGTATCCGCCGCCCTGGTGGGCGAGGCGGTGGAGTCCATGGCCCAGGCCAAGGCCATGCACGACGAGCTGGAGGCCCTCTACAATCCCCATGTGGATTTTGAACGGGTGAACGCCATCGCCGACCATATTGCGGAGGAACTGCTTTCCCATCTTTGAAATGGCCTCCTTTCTTCCCAATATTCTCCGTATCTCTCGTTCTAAGTTACAAATTTTTTCTTTAAAAAGGAAAAAACTTGTTTCAGTATTCCATCTTGTATTCCGTTCTTTACAGTGGTAAAACTTTATCATCACAGACAGAGACATGCTGCGAACGGGACAGACCGCAGGGAATTCTTCCTTTCAGAGAGCCGCCGGATGGTGTGAGACGGCAGGGACCCTCTGCGGCATCACCCTGGAGCTCCTCACCGAGGCTGCGGCGGTAGGCTGAGGCGGTATCCCACCGTTACCCGGGAGACGGCCTTACGGCCGGGAGCGGCCGCGGCAAAGCGCGGCAAGCAGAGTGGTACCACGGAAGAGTGATCTTTCGCCTCTGCAGTCCGGACAGACGGACTGCAGAGGCGTTTTTGCTGTGCAAAGCGCAGCAAAAACAGCCATGTGATCCCCCGGCACAGCAGGTACTGTTTGCAAATGGGAATAGAAATGAGGGAACACTATGAACGGAATCCTGATGATGATCATCGCGATCGTCGTCCTGGGCGGCGCCTATCTGCTTTACGGGCGCTACCTGGAGAGAAAATGGGGGATCTCCCCCGACGCCAAGACTCCCGCCTATGAGCTGGAGGACGGCGTGGACTATGTCCCCGCCGACACCAACGTGGTCTTCGGCCACCAGTTCGCCTCCATCGCCGGAGCCGGCCCCATCAACGGCCCCATCCAGGCCGCCATGTTCGGCTGGCTGCCCGTGCTGCTGTGGGTGCTGCTGGGCGGCGTGTTCTTCGGCGCGGTGCAGGACTTTGCCGCCATGTACGCCTCGGTGAAGAACAAGGGCCGCACCATCGGCTACATCATTGAGGAATACATCGGCAAGCTGGGCAAAAAGCTCTTCCTGCTCTTCTGCTGGCTCTTCTGCATCCTGGTGGTGGCCGCCTTTGCCGACGTGGTGGCCGGCACCTTCAACGGCTTTACCACCGACGCCAGCGGCGCCGTCACCCAGGTGGCTGCCAACGGCGCTGTGGCCACCACCTCCATGATCTTCATCGTGGAGGCCGTGGCCCTGGGCCTGCTGCTGCGGTACGGCCGCCTCAACAAGTGGCTCAACACCGTCATCGCCATCGGCCTGCTGGTGGCCGCTGTGGCGCTGGGCATGAACTTCCCCGTTTTCGTGGGCCGCGGCACCTGGCACATTATCATCTTCCTCTATGTCATGGTCGCCTGCGTGGTCCCGGTGTGGGCCCTGCTCCAGCCCCGTGACTACCTGAACAGCTACCTGCTGGTCTTTATGATCCTGGCCGCCATCGTGGGCGTGTTCGTGGCCAACCCGGCGTGCAACCTGCCCGCCTTCACCGGGTTCAATGTGGACGGCCAGTATCTCTTCCCCATCCTCTTCGTCACCATCGCCTGCGGCGCCGTGTCCGGTTTCCACTCCCTGGTCTCCTCCGGCACCGCCTCCAAGCAGATCAAGAGCGAGAAGAGCATGCTACCCGTGTCCTACGGCGCCATGCTGATGGAGAGCATGCTGGCTGTACTGGCCCTCATCGCCGTGGCCTCCTTCGGCCAGGGCGAGGCCGCCGCCCTGGGCCTCAAGACCCAGCCTCAGATCTTTGCCGGCGCCATCGCCAACTTCCTGGTGGCCACTGGCCTGCCCTATCAGTTGGTGTTCACCCTGATCAACCTGGCGGTCTCCGCCTTCGCCCTCACCTCTCTGGACTCGGTGGCCCGCATCGGCCGCCTGTCCTTCCAGGAGTTCTTTGTGGACGACGACACCGATCTGGAGCATGCCGGTCCCGTCCTCAAGCTGGTCACCAACAAGTACTTCGCCACCGGCCTGACCCTGGTGCTGGCTTACCTGCTGGCCAAGGTGGGCTACGCGGAGATCTGGCCTCTCTTCGGCTCCGCCAACCAGCTTCTCTCTGTGCTGGCGCTGGTGGCCTGCGCCGTATTCCTGAAGAAGACCAACCGCCAGGGCGCCATGCTCTGGTTCCCCATGGGCTTCATGATGGCCGTCACCTTTACCGCTCTGAGCATGACCATCTACAAGCTGGGTAAGGCCTTCCTCACCACCGGCCTGACCCTCGGCACCACCCTGCAGCTCATCTTTGCCGTGCTGCTGCTCATCCTGGGCGTCCTGGTGGCCATCCAGGGTATCCATAAGCTGACCGAGCGCAGCCCCAAGAAGGCCGCGCAGGCCTGATCCCCGTCCCATCCGCGCATGCAAAAGAGGCTCCATCCTTCCGGATGGAGCCTCTTTTTTCGTCCGATTCAGTCCAGCGCCCCCAGCAGCAGGGCGCACAGGGCAGTGCGCTGCCGGATGGAGGGGATGGACACCTTTTCCTCTGTGGTGTGGATGCCCTCCGCCATGGCGGAGAGGGCGTCCACCGTAGGTACGCCGAAGGTGCTGAGGTAGGCAGCGTCGGTGGCGCTGGGGTCGGAGATCTCCAGCGGTTCCAGCCCCATGGCCCGGGCGGCCGCCGCCGCGTACTCCCAGGCCCGATGGTTGGCCGGGCTCTCCTCCATGGCGGGGAAAAGGGTGCGGTAAGTCACCCGCACGGTGCAGCCCTCCACCGTCACCTGCTCCGCCATACCGTCCAGTTTGGCCCGGATGGCGGGGAAATCGGCGTTGGCGGGGATCCCGGCGCAGCAGAACTCCCCCCGGGCCTCTCCGGCCACCACGCCGTTGGGCCGTCCCCCCGAGATGGGGGCCACATTGAAACAGATCCCCCGCTCCTCGTCGTTGAAGGAGTAGAGCCGGATGATCTGATGGGCCAGCTCCAGCACGGCGCTGCGCCCCTCCCGGTAGGCCTTTCCGGCGTGGGCCTCCCGGCCGGTCACGTCAATGGCCCCCAGGATGACCCCCCGGCGGGCGGTGACGAAGGCGGGATGCCCCTCCCGCTCCCGGCCTCCCTCAAAGACCAGGGCCAGATTTGCCCCCTCCGCCTCCCGCCGGTAGACCCTGCTGCCCGACTGTGAGCCGGTCTCCTCGTCACAGGTCAGGCAGTACACCAGCTCCCAGGGCGGCAGCAGCCCGGCCTCCTTCAAAATCAGCGCCCCGAACAGGGAGATGAGCACGCCGCTCTTGCAGTCCCCAGCTCCCAGGCCGTGGGCCCAATCCCCCTCCATATGAAAGGGGAAGCGGGCCGCAAAGCCCGGGCCGAACACCGTATCCAGATGGGCGGAGAGCAGGACTTTACCCTTGGATGCCCCCGCAGGCCGCACCCGGGCCACCAGATGGGTCCCCAGGCCGGGTTCTGTAATCTCCTCCACCTGGGCGCCCAGCTCATGGAGCACCGGGCGCAGCAGCTCGATGACCTGCCGGTTCCCCGCCTCGTTCCCGGTGCCGCAGTCCACCGAGCACAGCCGCTCCAGCAGCTCCAGCATCCGGGGCAGGACCCGTTCCGCTCCCGCCAGGGCGGCGGCGCACAGGCTCTCACGCTTTTCCACGGCTTACTCCCCCAGCAGGTCCACCATGACCTCCGCAGGGTCGAAGGTGGTCTCGATCATGCCGGTCTCATAGAGCCAGTCGATGTTCTCCTGCCACACCGCCGCGTCCTGGGACAGGAAGGGGGTGCCCTCCTTCTCCATAATGGGGAGGAGCACGTCAAAGCTCTTCCGCTCCACCGACTCGGTAAGGGGGAAGTTCTCAGCGTTCTGGTTCTCCATCATCAGCTTGAGACTGCCCTCCGGGTCATTTTTCATGTCCTGGAAGCCCTTTTCACAGGCCCGCAGGAAGCGGGTATACTTGTCCCGGTTCTGCTCCAGCTGCTTTTCTCCGGTGACCAGCATCAGGGCGTAGTAATTGGGTACGCCGTAGTCGGGCAGCTCCATATAGTCCATCTCAAAGCCCTGTTCCTCCAGGGCGGGGATCTCGTGGTTGACAAAACAGCCGAAGGTGGCGTCCACGTTGCCGGTGGTCATGGAGCTCATCAGGTCAAAGCCCACATCGATCATGGTCACGTCGTCCAATGTGGCCCCCGCGCCTTTCAGCAGCTCCGCCACCGCCACCTCGGCAAACTTGGTGCCGGAGTAGCCGATGGTCTTGCCCACCAGGTCGGCGGGAGTGGTGATGCCCTTCTCCTTCAGGGCGGCCACGATGCTGATAGGCTGCTGGACCACCGAGCCAAGGACCTTCACCGGTACATTCTCATTGGCCTTGGCAATAATGGTGTCCTCCTGGTAATAAAAGCCGATGTCCGCCTTGCCCGCCGCAGGCATGGTCAGAGGGTCGCTGGCGTTGGAGGGGAAGAGAATGTTGACCTGCAGGCCCTCGTCGGCAAAATATCCCTTATCCATAGCCTGGTACACAAAGGCGTGGACCGCGTTGGGATACCAGTCCAGCACCACGTCCACCGTCTCCAGCTTCTTCTCTTCCGGCCCGGAGGAGGAGCCGGAGCAGCCCGCCGCCGTCAGCAGCAGTGCGGCAGCCAGAAAGAGCGTCAATTTCCGTTTCATATCATGTTCTCCTTTCCGTGATGGGGCGGCGCTCCCGCCGCCCTAGCCCCGCCAGCGGACCAGCCTGCGCTCCAGCAGCTCCACCGCCGCCACCAGCAGCATGGCCGCCGCCGACAGGAGCACGATGGGGGCGAACACCCCCGCGCCGTCCAGCTGGGTCATCATCCGCCGGGAGAAGTAGCCCAGGCCGCTCTGGGCCCCCAGCCACTCGCCGATGGCGGCGCCGATGATGCTCATGGGGATGGCCATCTTGATGGCCGAGAAAAAGTAGGGCAGGGCGCAGGGGGCCTTGACCTTCCAAAACACGGTCCAGCGGCCGGCCCCGTAGGTCTCCAGCAGCTCGGCCATCTCCCCGTTGGCCGAGCGCAGGCCGTCATACACCGTGATGGTGACGGGGAAAAAGGTGATGAGCACCGTCACCAGCACCTTGCTCCAGATGCCGTAGCCGAACCAGAGCACGAAGAGCGGCGCAATGGCGGTGGTGGGGATGGTCTGGGAGGCCACCACCACCGGGTAGAGCATCTTCTGGATCAGGGCGCTGCGGTCCATGGCCACCGCCAGTGCCAGGCCCAGCCCCACCGAGATGGCAAGGCCGATGGCGGTGACCTCCATGGTGGCGGGCAGGTGGACGGTGAAGAGGGGCCCCCGCAGCTCCCACAGCTTCTGCACGATCTGCGCGGGGGTGGGCAGGATATAGGCCGCGTCCAGCTCCATGGCCCCCAGCTGCCACAGCATCAGCAGGGCGAAGAGGAACACCAGGGCAGGCAGATTCCCTTTACAGGCTCGTTTCATGGCTGCACCTGCTTTCTCAGCGTGGCGATGAGGGACTCCTTCAGCCCGGCCAGCTCGGGCCGGGCCAGGCAGGACCGGTCCCGTGGGAAGGGCGCAGGCACGGGGACTTCCTCCAGCCGCCGGATGGGGGTCTCCGCCGCCACCAGCACGCTGGAGGAGAGGAACACCGCCTCCTCCACGTCGTGGGTGATGAAGAGAATGGTCTTTTTATGCCGCTGCCACTGCTCCAGCAGCCACTCCTGCATGGAGATGCGGGTGAGGAAGTCCAGGGCGGAGAAGGGCTCGTCCAGCAGCAGCAGGTCGCTGCCGGTGAGCATGGTGCGGGCAAAGGCCGCCCGCTGCCGCATACCGCCCGAGAGCTCCTGGGGCATCTTTCCGGCGCACCCGGCCAGGCCCACATCGCCCAGGGCCTCCTCCACCCGGTCCCGGCGCTCCGCCCGGGTCAGCCCCCCGGCAATCTCCAGGGGCAGTCCCACGTTCTCCCCCACCGTGCGCCAGGGAAAGAGCAGGTCCTTCTGGGGCATATAGCCGCAGTAGCGCTTCTGCTCCCCGATGGGCTTTCCTCCCACCAGGATCTCCCCGGCCTTGGGCTTGAGCAGACCGTTGGTCATGCGGAAGATGGTGCTCTTGCCGCAGCCGCTGACGCCGATGATGCAGTGGAAGGATCCCGGCTCCACCCGGAAGGAGAGCCGGTCGATGATGTCAAAATCCTCAGAGGGATATTGATAGGAGACCGATCGGAATTCCAGCATCTCAGTACTCCTGCTTCCAGGCCATGTCCCAGAAGCCCAGCTCATACCGGCTGCAGGCCACAAAGATATCCTCCAGCCGCCGGTACTCCGCCTCGGAACAGCCCCGGGCCAGTTCATCCATCAGCTTCACCAGGGCGCCGTTGGTGGCCTGATATTCCGCTCCGGCATAGCCGCGCACCCACTCGCCATAGAAGGAGTGGTCCGGAGAGGCGGGATACCGCTCCGCCAGCCGGGCGCCGATCTCGGCATAACTCCAGGAGCAGGAGAGGATGGCGGCGATGATCTCGGCCGGGCCGCCGGCGGCGGCCACTGAGAGCATATAGTTGGTGTAGGACAGATTGGCCAGGGCGGGCTTCACCGCAAAGACCTGCTCCTCGGTAATGCCCAGCCGGGCCATATAGGCCCGGTGGATCTTCATCTCGCCCCCCAGGATGCTGTCCACATTGGCCGAGAAGGTGCGCATCAGCTCCGGGTCCCGGGCCTTGATGACCCCCCAGGCGAACACCCGGGCGTAATCGAAGAGGTACAGGTAATCCTGGAGCAGGAAAAAGCGGAACTTCTCCACATCCAGGGTGCCGTCCCCCATCCCCCTGACGAAGGGGTGGTCGTGGCATTTCTGCCAGATGGGACGGGCGGCCTCGTAGAGGCGCTCTGTCACGGTCATCGGGCCTTCCTCCAATCTGAAATGGTCTCGTCGGCCAGGGCGGATATCCGCCCCCAGTCTTTGTCATAGGCCGGCTCGTAAATACCGACGGTATAATACCCTGCCTGCTTTGCGGTCTGTACTGCATAAAGGGCGTCCTCAAAGACGGCAATCTCCGCCGGAGGGGCCCCCAGCCGCTCCGCGGCCAGGTGGTAGATGTCGGGGCGGGTCTTGCCCACGCCGATGGTCTCGCAGCTCAGGATGAAGTCAAAGCAGCCGTCCACCCCCAGCCGGGAGAGGCAGGCGTGGGACAGGGGCTCGGCGGTGGCGGTGGCCACGCACATGCGCACCCCCCGCTCCCGCAGCTCCTCCAGATATTCCTTTACCCCCGGCTTCAGGGGCACGTCGTTCCGGTAATGGCTGTCCATCACGGCGTGCATCTCGTCCACAATGCGCTGGGCCGGACCAGCAATGCCGAAGGTCTCCATAAAATAGGCGGCGCTCTCCAGCATGGTCATGGGGCCGATGGGCTCCAGCTGCTCCGCCGTGGCGCGCACCCCCAGCCCGGCCAGATAATCCCGGCCCAGGGCCTTCCAGTAGCCCATGGAGTCCACCAGGGTGCCGTCCATGTCAAAGATGGCGTACCGCTTATCCATGGGAGGCCACCATCTCCCGGGAGAGGGCCAGCAGCTTCCGGGTGGCCTCCCCCACGTCCTTCTGGGCGAAGATGGCGGAGACCACGGCCACGCCGTCCACCCCACTGCCTTTGAGCTCCAGAATGTTCCCGGCGCTGATGCCGCCGATGGCCACCACCGGGATGGTCACCGCGTCGCAGATGGCCCGGAGCTGGGGCACGCTCAGGCATTTGGCGTCCTTCTTGGTGGTGGTGCCGAACACCGCCCCCACGCCGATATAGTCGGCCCCGGCCCGCTCCGCCGCCAGGGCGGTCTCCACCGTGTTGGCCGAGATGCCCAGGATCTTGTCCGGACCGATCATGGCCCGCACGTCCTTGCCCACGATGTCGGACTGGCCCACATGGACCCCGTCAGCCCCGATCTCCAGGGCAATCCCGATATCGTCGTTGACCACAAAGGGCACATGGTACTCTTCGGCCAGCGCCTTCAGCGCCCGGGCCTCGGCGAGAAAGGAATCGCGGCAGAGCTCCTTCTCCCGGATCTGGAGGAAGGTGGCCCCGTTTTTCAGCACCGTCTCCACCTCCTGGGCCAGGGTGTGCTCCCCCAGCCAGGTGCGGTCAGTGACGGCGTACAGCAGCATGGACTGCCGGATCTCATCCCTGGTAAATCTCATAGCGTACTCCTTGTATCAGTTGTGTCTCGGTCAGGTTAAAGACCGCGTCGATCAGATCGTTGCGGAAGGTGGCGTTGCCGGTGCCGTTTTGAAGGCGGCGGACCTCAGCCGCCTCTCCCGCCACGCCCATGGCAGCCATGGCGGCGGCCGCCGCGGCCAGGGGCCGGCCGGGACTGGCGGCGCAGAAGGCCCCGGTGAGGGCGGTGAGCATACAGCCGCTGCCGGTGATGCGGGCCATGGTGGGACAGCCGCCCCGCAGGAGGATGGTCTCTTCCCCGTCAGTGACGATGTCCACCGCGCCGGACACCGCCGCCACCGTGCCGGTGCGCCGGGCCAATCCCCGGGCCAGCTCCACCGTCCGGGACAGATTTTCTTCGGTCACCGCGTCGGCGGCGCTGACGTCCACCCCGCTGCCGCCGCTCCCGCCGCCGGCCAGTGCCTTGATCTCGGAGGCATTGCCCCGGATGACGGCAAAGCGCAGGTCGGAGAGCAGCCGGGCCGAGGCCTCCCGCCGCAGGGTGGTGACGCCGGCGGCCACCGGGTCCAGCACCACAGGTATGCCCAGCTCATTGGCCTTTTTCCCGGCCAGAAGCATGGCCTCTACGTCCCCGATGGCCCCCAGGTTGCACACCAGGGCGTTCACACCGGCCACTGCTTCCTCCACCTCCCGGATGTCGTGGGCCATGGTGGGGGAGCCGCCGGCGGCCAGAATGATGTTGGCGCAGTCGTTGACAGTGACGAAATTGGTGATGCACTGCACCAGGGGCGCGGTATCCCGCACCGCCCGGAGGCAGGCGGCAAAATCGGTCTCTCGCATGGCCGGCCTCTTACCGGTTGAGCTGGTCCAGCATCCGGTCCAGGGTGCCGGAGCGCTTGAGGATCAGGATCACCGCGCAGCCCAGCAGACCGCCCATCAGGGAGGAGGGGGTGTAAGCCGGGATATAGAAGAAGGGGGAGTGCTTGGGCAGGCCGTAGAACATGCGCATCAGGGGATAGGCCACCATGGCGCTGATGAAGCCGGTGCCGATGACCTCGCCGATAAGGGCGGCCCACAGCTTTTTGGTCTTCTGGTAGAGCAGGCCGGAGAGGAAGGCGCCGAAGATGGCGCCCACCACCGCCTGGATGGTACGGCCGGTCATCATGCGCATCAGTCCGGTGAGCAGGGCGGCGGCAAAGCCGTACCAGGGCCCCAGGAACACGGCGCCGATCACGTTGCAGAAGTGCTGGAAGGGCGCCATGGAGGGGAAGTACACGAAGGTGGAGAGCACGAAGCCCAGGCAGGCCAGCATGGCGGTGAGCACCATCTTGCGCACGGAGAGGGTCCCCCGGACCACAGCAGTTTTACTTGCAGTAGATTTCATAGTAAACATTCCTTTCCGTTGTTATGATTTCTGGTATTTCGCGGTCTTATCGTCGATGGTCCACACGCCGCCGGGCTTGTAGCTGATCTTCACATAGCTCATGACGCTGGGGGCCCCCGCCCGGATGCAGATGCGCTGGCACTCCTTCACGATGTCCATGAGGGCGTCCAGTTCCCCCTCCAGAGTGGTCTCAAAGGGGCCCACCACATAGTGTAACCCGGTGGAGGCAATATAGGCGATGACCTCGTCCACGATGCGGCGGGTCTCCTCCTGCTCCAGCACCTTGGGCAGGACCTGAATGGCAACGCTGGCGTCCATCACTGCACCGCGCCCCCTTCCGGCACGGCGTAGTTGTGCTTGAGGGGGCCGCTGCCCGCGCCCAGGTCCAGCCCGGCCTCCATGGCGGCGGTGATGTAGGCCTTGGCCTTCCCCACCGCCGTGGGCAGATCGCAGCCCAGGGCCAGGAAGGAGGCGATGGCGGAGGACAGGGTGCAGCCCGAGCCGTGGTTGTTGGGGTTGTCCACCCGGGGAGAGCGGTACCAGTGGGCCTGTCCGTCCAGCCACAGCAGGTCGTCCGCCGTGTCGGTCAGGTGGCCGCCCTTGATGAGCACGCCGCCGGCCACCGAAGGGGCGATGGCCCGGGCCGCCCGGAGCATGTCCTCCTCCCCCTCGATGGCAAAGCCGCACAGCCGCTCCGCCTCCGGGATATTGGGGGTGATGACGGCGGCCAGGGGGAAGAGCTCCCCGGTCAGCGCGGCGACGGCGCCCTCCTGCATCAGGCTGCTGCCGCTGGTGGCCACCATAACGGGGTCCACCACCACATGCCGGGCCTTGTACTCCCGCAGCTTGGCGGCGATGGCCCGGATGATATCCCCGTTGGACACCATGCCGATCTTCACCGCGTCGGGCCGGATGTCCTGAAAGATGCAGTCCAGCTGGAGGGAGACAAAGTCCGGCGTGGCCTCCATCACGCCGTAGACGCCGGTGGTGTTCTGGGCGGTGAGGGCGGTGATGGCGCTCATGCCGTACACCCCCAGGCAGGTCATGGTCTTGAGATCGGCCTGAATGCCGGCCCCGCCGCTGGAGTCGCTGCCCGCGATGGTAAGTACCTTCTTCATATCATCAGTCCTTTCCAAAAATCCGATGCGGTAAATGAAAAAGCGGGACGTCCCTTCCGGGACGTCCCGCCTCAAGCGTCGTCAGAATCCGTTTCCTCCATGCGGAGGAGACTCCGCACGTTACTCTGTGCCGCGTCCCTACGTTGGCATTACCCACATCAGGTAAGGTCGAGGGACTCGCCCCTCCTCTCAGCCTCCTCGCGGAAGCTCCCTTGCGGTTTTTATTGTAGGACAAACCTTTGTCCCTGTCAAGAAAAAAAGAGGCATGCCGCGGGCATGCCTCCTTTGGTGCCGGGACCATCTGCCGGGCACTTACAGTCCCAGCAGGTCCTTCAACATCCGGATAAAATGAAATTTCTGCTCATATCCCACGACAAAGATGATGAGCACGATGACGGGCAGGATCCAGGTGAAGTAGAACCGCAGGCTCGCCGGGAATTTGATGCCCTCGCCGGTGTCAGCCTCCTTCAGGAACTTGCGGTAGCCCCAGCCAAAGCGCTCCGGCGTCACGCAGAAGAGCAGGTAGAGCAGTGAGCCCAGGGGCAGCAGGTTGTTGGAGACGATGAAATCCTCCACGTCCAGCACGCCGCCCACCATGGGCACCTGGAGCCCGGAGAGCACATTGAAGCCCAGCAGGCAGGGCAGGCTGAGCAGGAAGATGAGCACGGTGTTCACGGCCACCGCCTTGTTCCGGCTCCAGCCCCACTTGTCCATACAGCAGGAGAGGATGTTCTCAAACACGGCAATGACGGTGGACATGGCCGCGAAGGACATGAACACGAAGAACAGCGCGCCCCACAGCCGGCCGCCGGGCATGGCGTTGAAAATATTGGGCAGGGTGATGAAGATCAGGCTGGGGCCCGCGTCGGGCTGCACGCCGAAGGCGAATGCGGAGGGGAAGATAATCAGGCCCGCCACAAAGGCCACGCCGGTGTCCAGCAGCGTTACGTTGATGGCTTCACCCATCAGACGGCGCTCCTTGCCGATGTAGCTGCCAAAGATGGCCATGGCGCCAATGCCCAGGCTCAGAGTGAAGAAGGCCTGGCCCATGGCGGCAAACACTGTCTCGCCCAGGATAAAGTCCCCCTGGGCGTTATGAACGAGATTGCCGAAGTCGGGTTTCAGGTAAAACTCCAGGCCTGCCCCGGCGCCGGGCAGAGTCACCGCCCGGACGGCCAGCACCACCATCAGCACCAGCAGGCAGAGCATCATGGATTTGTTGACCTTCTCCACGCCGTTCTGCAATCCCCGGCTGCACACCAGCATGCCCAGGGCCACTACCAGGCCCATAAACAGGATCTGGATGCCGGGGTCGGCCGTCATATCCCCAAAGATCTGCGCCACGCCGGCGGCGTCATGGCCCACAAAGTCGCCCTTGGCCATCTTGATGAAATACAGGAGCAGCCAGCCGGCAATGGTGGTGTAGAACATCATCAGCAGGTAATTGCCCGCCATGCCGAACCAGCCGTACCAGTGCCATCTGGTCCCTTTGGGCTCCAGCTCCTGAAAAGAGCAGACCACGCTCTTCCGGCTGGCCCGGCCCACGGCAAATTCCATGACCATGATGGGCAGGCCCATGATGAACAGGAAAAACAGGTACACCAGAACGAAGGCCGCGCCTCCATACTGTCCCACGATATACGGAAAACGCCACACGTTCCCCAATCCGATGGCGCACCCGGCCGATATGAGCACAAAGCCCAGCCGGGAGGCAAAGGTTTCTCTCTCCTTCACAGGCGGTATTCCTCCTCACATTTCCTCAGGGGTGCGGCGCTCTCTCCCGCCGCATTCCGAACATATGGTGACATTTTACCTGTTTTCCCCCCTATTGTCAACGAAATCAGGCGTTCCGCCCCCGCCGGTTTGACATTTGGGCTCTGTTCCGATAGAATAGTTTCTACTTGGAAAAAGGTGGTGCGTTTTGTGGCCTTCCTCTCCGCCCGCTATCTGCTGTTCTTCCCGCTGGTGACAATTCTGTACTACCTGGCGCCCGGCCGGGCCAAGGCCCCCCTTCTGCTTGCGGCCAGCTGGGTCTTTTACCTGTGCACCGGGCCCCGGTATTTCCCCTTCCTGCTGGCTGTGATCCTGATCTCCTACGCCGCCGGGCTGCTCATGGAGCGCCGGCACAAAAAGGCGGTGCTGGCTGTCTCCCTGATTCTGTGCATCGGGATACTCTTCGTCTTCAAGTACTTAAATTTTGCCCTGGAGCTGCTCTCCGCCGCCCTGGCCGCCGCCGGGCTGTCCTTCTCCTCTCCGGCGCTGGAGCTGCTGCTGCCGGCGGGCATCTCCTTCTACCTCTTTCAGGCCATGGGCTATCTGATGGACGTATACCGCGGCAAGGAACAGGCCCAGCGCTCCTTTATCCGCTATGCCCTGTTTCTCTCCTTCTTCCCCAGCCTGCTCTCCGGGCCCATCGCCCGCTCGCCCCAGCTCATGCCCCAGCTGGGGCGGCCCCGCCCCTTCTCCCGGGACGACCTGCGGGAGGGGCTCTTCCGCTTCCTGTGGGGCGCGTTCCAGAAGCTGGTGCTGGCCGACCGGCTGGCCGTTCTGGTGCGCACCGTGTTTGCCGCGCCGGAGTCCTTCGGCCGTCTGCAGATCCTCTCCGCCGCCGTGGCCTTTTCCCTCCAGATCTACTGCGACTTCGCCGCCTACTCCAACATGGCCATCGGCTCTGCACGGGCCATGGGCTTCACCCTGACGGAGAATTTCCGCACCCCCTATTTCTCCCGCTCCATTCAGGAATTCTGGCGGCGGTGGCATATCTCCCTGTCCTCCTGGTTCCGGGACTATCTGTACATCCCCCTGGGGGGCTCCCGCCGGGGGACTGCCCGAAAGTATCTGAACGTGCTCATCGTCTTTGCCGTCAGCGGCCTGTGGCACGGCGCCGCCCTCACCTTCGTGGTCTGGGGGCTGCTCAACGGGCTCTATCAGGTGGCCGGCGCGGTCACCGCTCCCCTCCGTGCCCGGGTGCGGCGGTTCTTCCGTCTTTCGGACGACGGTCTGCCCACCGTGCTGCTTCAGACCGGGATCACCTTTCTTCTGACCACCGCCGCCTGGGTCTTTTTCCAGGCCGGCAGCCTTTCCACCGCATGCAGCATGTTTGCCGGGCTCTTTACCGGGCCGGTGTGGGTGTATACTTCCATGGGCCTGGACTGGAAGGAGCTGCTGGTGGCCGCTGCCGGGCTGCTGCTCCTGCTGGCCGCCGACCTCTTTTCTCTCCGCCAAGACCTGTGGGAGAGCTGGCGCACCTCCCCCCGGCCGGTACGCTGGTGCGCGGTGTGGGTCCTGCTGCTGGCCTCGGTGATCTTTGGCAGCTACGGGCCGGGCTATGACGCCCAGTCCTTCATCTATTTTCAGTTTTAGGAGGTGGCCGCCATGGGCTCTCGCAAGCCACTGCGGGAAGCGGGCTTTGCCGCCCTCTTCCTGCTGCTCACCGTCTTTCTCCTTCAGCTGGCCGGGGCGGTCCTCCGCCCGCCCCAGGTCTCCTTCGGCTCCACCTGGCGGGCCTACCGGGCCGAGCCGAAGAATTCCATAGATGTCCTCTATTTCGGCAGCTCCTATGCCTACTGCGACTACGACCCGGTGGAGGTCTACCGGGAGACCGGCCTCACCGGCTATGTGATGGGCGGCTCGGAGCAGACCATGTCCATCACCTACTGGTATCTCCGGGAGGCGCTGGCCACCCAGACCCCCTCGGCAGTGGTCATCGAGCCCACCGGCGTGTTCTTTGAACGATATCAGAGCTTTACCCAGACCAACCTGGTGTACATGCCCTTCTCCCTCAACAAGCTGGGGGCCGTCTTTACCGCCGCCGAGCCCGCTCTCCGCCCGGGACTGCTCTTTGACCTGTGGTTCTATCACGACCGCTGGCGGGAGGTCACCCTTTCCGACGCGCTGGAGCGTCTTTCCCCCGCCCGGCCCGACGAAAAAAAGGGCAATACCCCCGTCCAGGGGACCGCTCAGGAGCTGCCCGGCGCTCCCGTCCGCTCCGGGATGTCCATCTCCGGGGAACAATATCAGGAAAACCTGAACTGGCTGGACCGCTGCCTCTCCCTCTGCCGGGCGCGGAAGATCCCCGTCCTGCTTCTGGTCAATCCCACCTACAGCCAGTATCTCCCGGAGGTCTACGGCGAACTGGAGGAGCACGTCCGCCGGACCGTGCCGGAGGCACACTTCGTCAACTGGAGCGACGCCTGGGACGCTCTGGGCCTCACCCCCGCCCTCCACCTGTATGACGGCGGCCACCTCAACCACGACGGCGCCATCCTGTATTCCCATGCGGTGGGCCGCCTGCTTCAGGAGGAGTTGGCCCTGGTCCCCCGTCCCCAGTCCGGCGCCAACGCCGCCGCCTGGGACGCTCTTCTCCAGCGCTGCGACGCCCCAAATGCGTGAAAAAGGCCGGGTCATCCCCGGCCTTTTTGCTGTAACATGCGATTCAACATCAGAGCCAGTCCTCCACCACATCCCTCAGTGAAACAGGCGTCACCACATTGCGCGTCAGCAGCTCCATCAGCTCGTCGATGCGCGATATGCTCACCGTAATGTTGGGGAGCTCGGCCGCGTCACCCCGGTCAGAAGCGGCTATCTTCACGCCATAGCTCTCGCACGCGAAGCCTTCGGACATCTCCATCTGATCCACCAGAATGTAGTAATCAAACCGGTAGCGCTGTCCATCCTCTCCTTCCTTTTCGCGCTGGTCAATATACAGTTCCCTCATTCCATATGTTCCCCCTCGGTTTATGATATCTTCCCTGCCATTATATTGCATTTTATGCCTGCCGCAAAGAACTATCGACCGCAATTATCGTCATTTTTCGTTCTTATTCTCTCTGATTTTACAATATTTTATCCAATTTCACGCTGTATTTGTCGAAACATAGGAGAAATGCACGTACCTTGACGTACGATTCCTCCTTGCCAATTCCGTGATTTACCGCTTGTGTCTTCCCGGTTTCTCTGATACGCTCCGTTTAACAAGGAGTGAACTGTGCTATGGATTTTCTCTCGATGCTTCGCCGTGTATCCCCTCTGTCCAGACTCTTTATGGAGCTGGGTACCCGGCTCTGCGCCGCCATGCTCTCGGCCGCCCTTTTGATCCTGGTGTGGGCCGACGCGGCGGATGGGCGCACCGCCCTCTTGCTGGATTATGCCCAAACCATGACCGCTCTGGCTCTGGTTCCTCTGGCCGCGGGCCAGATCGGTGCGGCCCTGCTGGAAGATATTCTGTGGAGCACTACATAAAAACGCGGGGGCGTGACCGCCTCCGCGTTTTTCCATTCTATGATTTTCCTTTCCTGCAGTCCGCCCCGCCTCTGCCATTGAAGTCCCGGTCGAACCACGCTGAGAGGGGCGCCCCGGTGGAGACACTCGCCATAAACTCCCGCAGATGGGCAGCGGCTGCCGGCACCTCGCTGTGAAAGAGCTCCAATATCCGGTCGCCACACTCCCGGCTCTCCGGCGCGGGCTCCCGCCGGAGGATGACCCCCCTGAGCTCCCGGCAGGCGGGGATGAGCCCGATCACCTTGTCGGCCAGCCAGCCGCCCCGGGTGCCGTACCGCTGGGCAAGGAGACGGCTGTAGTACCGCATGGCCTCATAGCCCCGGCGCAGCTGGGCCGGGGCAGCCGTCTCATAGGCGGCGGCCGCCGCCGTGTAGACATGCTCATCCTCAATGGGCGGCAGGTAGACCCGCCCTGCCGACACCAGGCCCCGGTTCTCGATGAGACGCCGGTCCAGCTCTGCCTCCATGGCCAGATGGGCGATGCGCCCGGCCTCAGCCTGAGACCGGATAAAGCCGTGACAGGCGGCATCCAGCGCAAAATGGCACAGGAAACCGGCGGCATAGCTGCCGCTCTGGGGCACGCCGTCCCGGATGGCCCCGGCCAGCCGCTGGAATACCGGCAGGGCGCTCTCTCCGTGCAGGCGCATGGCCTCCCGCCGGCAGGCGGTCACCAGGGCAGGACGGTAGAAATACAGCGGATCCGGCCCCAGACACCCCAGGTTGAAGGCCTCCCGCTCCCGGCGGATGGGGTCGGAGAGCTCCTCCGGCGTCTCCCGCAGGACTTTGGCCCCAAAGATCAGATGTGCGAAATAATTGGGCATGCCGCGCTCACCTCCCTCCGCCGCGCCGCTTGATCTGAACGCAGCCCGGTCCCTTAGTTTACCACGTTTTTTCACTTCAAATCATGGAATGTAAAGGAAACCAGCTCCCGGCCGGAGGGCCGGGAGCTGGTTCTTCTTCCGGTAGTCGTTCGGTCAGCCGCCCAAATAGGCCTTCTTGACGGCCTCGTCCTCCAGCAGCTCGGCGCCGGTGCCGGTGGCCACGATCTTGCCGGTCTCCAGCACATAGCCCCGGTGGGCGATGGACAGGGCCATCTGGGCGTTCTGCTCCACCAGCAGGATGGTGGTGCCCGCCCGGTTGAGCTCCTTGATGATGTCGAAGATCTGCTCCACCAGAATGGGAGCCAGGCCCATGGAGGGCTCGTCCAGCATCAGCAGCTTGGGACGTGACATGAGGGCACGGCCCATGGCCAGCATCTGCTGCTCGCCGCCGGACAGGGTGCCGGCCACCTGCCTGCGCCGCTCCTTCAGGCGGGGGAAGCGCTCATACACATCGGCCAGGCCGGGCTCGATGGTACTGTTGGGCTGGGTGAAGGCGCCCATCTCCAGGTTCTCCTCCACGGTCATCTGGAGGAAGACCCGCCGCCCCTCGGGCACCTGGGCCAGACCGTGGGCCACCACTTTGTGGGGCGGTACGCCCACGATATTCTTGCCCATGAACTCGATGGACCCGGTGCGGGTGTGGAGCAGGCCGGAGATGGTCTGCAATGTGGTGGACTTTCCGGCGCCGTTGGCGCCGATGAGGGTGACGATCTCGCCGTCGTTGACCTCGAAGGACACGTTCTTGATGGCGTGGATGGCGCCGTAGTAGACGTTGATGTCATTGACCTTCAGCATACCGCTCACGCCTCCTTCTTCTTTTTCTGGCTGCCCAGATAGGCCTCGATGACCTTGGGGTTGTTCTGGATCTCCTCCGGCGTGCCCTTGGCGATGATGCGGCCGAAGTTGAGCACGCAGATGCCCTCGCAGATGCCCATGACCAGGTTCATATCGTGCTCGATAAGCATGATGGCGATGTGGAAGGTATCCCGGATCTTCAGGATATTCTCCATCAGGTCGGCGGTCTCGGAGGGGTTCATGCCGGCGGCGGGCTCGTCCAGCAGCAGCAGGGAGGGATTGGTGGCCAGGGCCCGGACGATCTCCAGCCGGCGCTGTGCGCCGTAGGGCAGGCTGCCCGCCTGATGGTCGGCCAGATTCTCCATGTCGAAGATGTGCAGCAGTTCCATGGCGCTCTCATGGGCCAGCTTCTCCTTCTTCCAGTAGCCCGGCAGGCGGAAGATGCCGTCCCACATGGGATAGCGGATCTGGTTGTGGAGGCCGATCTTCACGTTGTCCTCCACGCTCAGCTTGTCGAACAGGCGGATGTTCTGGAAGGTACGGGCGATGCCGGCCTGGTTGACCTGGGCGGTGGTCATGCTGTGGGTGTCCTTCCCGTCCAGCAGTATGGTGCCCCGGGTGGGCTGGTACACCTTGGTCAGCAGGTTGAATACGGTGGTCTTGCCCGCGCCGTTGGGGCCGATGAGACCGGCGATCTCGGTGCGGCCGATGGCCATGTCAAAGCTGTCCACGGCGGTCAGACCGCCGAAGTCGATGCCCAGATTGCGGCACTCCAGGATGGGCCGCTTGTCCACGTCCCGCTCAGGGACCATGTTCACGCTGGGCACCGGGACCAGCTTGGTGGGGGTGCGCTTTTCCATTCGGCTCATGCCTGTCTGCCTCCTTTCGCCTGGACGGGGTTCTTACGGGCCCGCTTGGTCAGGCCAAAGCGGCCGAAGAATTCCTTGATGGTGGGATTGTTGGTGGCCAGCATCACCAGGATGAGCACGATGGCGTAGACCAGCATCCGGTAATCGCTGAACCGGCGCAGCATCTCAGGCAGCACGGTGAGCAGGGTGGCCGCCACAACGGAGCCCCACATATTGCCCAGGCCGCCCAGCACCACAAACACCAGGATCAGGATGGAGGTGTTGAAATCGAACTTGTTGGCGGTAATGGTGGAGAAGTTCATGCTGAACAGCGCGCCCGCCGCGCCCGCCAGAGCGGCGGAGATGACGAAGGCCATCATCTTGTACTTGGTGATGTTGATGCCCACGCTCTCGGCGGCGATGCGGTTGTCCCGCAGGGCCATGATGGCACGGCCGGCACGGCTGTTCACCAGATTGAACACCACCGCCAGGGTGATGAGGATCAGGATAAAGCCGGCGGTGAAGGTGGAGATCTTGGCCACGCCGGACACGCCCATGGCGCCGCTGATGAGGACCTTGCCGCCCTCGCCCAGCTTGAGCTCATTGGCGTTCTGGAGCATGAGGCCGAAGTGGAGGCCCCGGCCGTCCACGCCCACGTAGAGGTTGTTGATGATGCTCTTGATGATCTCGCCGAAGGCCAGGGTGACGATGGCCAGGTAGTCGCCGTTGAGCCGCAGCACCGGGATGCCGATGAGGAAGCCGGCCACAGCGGCGCACAGCGCGCCCACCGCCATGGCGACCGCCAGGCGCAGCGGCGCGAAGGGGATGGCCTCGGCCAGGCTCATGGCCGCCACCACGCCGGAAAAGGCGCCCACGCTCATAAAGCCGGCGTGGCCCAGAGAGAGCTCGCCCAGCACGCCCACTGTCAGGTTCAGGGAGATGGCCATGACGATATAGGCGCAGATGGGTACCAGCTGGCCCTTCAGGGAGCTGCTGATGCTGCCGCCGGCCAGCAGGAGCTGGATGACCACGTAGCCTGCGATGACCAGGGCATAGGTAAACAGACTGCTGCGGGTGCTCTTTTTCATACGTTTGATCTGTTTCATGACCGCCACCTCAGACTTTCTCACGGATCTGCTTGCCCAGCAATCCCGCGGGCTTGACCAGCAGAACGATGATGAGGACGGCGAACACGATGGCGTCGGACATCTGGGTGGAGATCAGGCCCTTGGCAAAGATCTCGATGATGCCCAGCAGGATGCCGCCCAGGAACGCGCCGGGGATGGAGCCGATGCCGCCGAACACGGCGGCGGTGAAGGCTTTGATGCCGGGCATGGAGCCGGTGGTGGGCTGCAGGGTGGGGTAGGCGGAGCAGAGCAGCACGCCGGCGATGGCGGCCAGGGCCGAGCCGATGGCGAAGGTCACCGAGATGGTGGTGTTCACGTTGATGCCCATGAGCTGGGCCGCACCCTTATCCTCCGAGCAGGCCCGCATGGCCTTGCCCATCTTGGTCTGGCCGGTGAAGGTGGTCAGCGCGATCATGATGACCACACAGGCCGCGATGGTCACCAGAGTGGTCAGGGACACGGAGATGGGGCCCAGGGACAGGCTCACATTGCCGAAAATGCTGGGGAACACCTTGGGGTTGGAGCTCCAGCGCAGCTGGGCCGCGTTCTGCAGGAAATAGCTCATACCGATGGCGGTGATGAGGACAGCCAGGGAGGGAGCCTGCCGCAGGGGCTTGTAGGCCAAGCGCTCGATGACCACGCCCAGCACCGTGCACACCGCCATGGCGGCCAGCACGCCCACGATGGGGGGCAGGTGGTAGGAGTTGATGACGAAGAAGCAGATGTAGGCTCCCACCATGATGACGTCGCCATGGGCGAAGTTGAGCATCTTGGCGATGCCGTAGACCATGGTATAGCCCAGGGCGATGATGGCATAGACGCTGCCCAGACTGATGCCGTTGATCAGGTAGGTCACGAAGGTCAGAAGATCCATATGCACACCTCAATTTCTCTCTTGGGATGGGCTGATCGGAAAAAAGCCGGACCGCCCGCCGGCGCTTTTCCGATCAGCCTTTTCTTTGCGGAAAACAGAAGAAAGAGGGCTGCCGTTTCCGGCAGCCCTCCTGGAACTTCCGTAAAGGGCAAATCGCTTGGGGATGCGGTGCGGGGGATCAATCCATGCCCACGTAGCCGCCGTTCTCGATGACCATGCCCTTGGGGGCCTTGGACACGGCGCCGGTCTGATCCCAGGTCATGCCCTCGCCGGTCAGGCCGTCCAGGGTCACGCCCTCATGGCCGTCATAGGTGGGGAAGGTCTCGACCAGCTTCTCGCAGATGTCCTGGGCGCTCATGTCGGGGGTGCAGCCGGCCTTCTCCAGGGCGGCTGCGTAGGCGTAGACGCAGTCATAGGCGTCGGCGGCGAACTGGTTGGGGATCTCGCCGAACTTGTCCTGATAGGTCTTGACAAAGTTCTGGGTCTTCTCATCAGTGGAGTCGGCATTGAAGGGGGTCAGGAGCATGACGCCCTCGGCCAGGGAGGTGTCGAAGCCCTCCAGGGTCAGGATGCCGTCCATGCCGTCCACGCCGAAGAACTTGGGCGCGTAGTTCATGGCCTTGGCCTGGGAGAGGATCAGGGAAGCGGGGGTGTAGTACATGGGCAGGAAGATCAGGTCCGCGCCGGCGCTCTTGGCCTCGTTGAGCTGCACGCTGAAGTCGGTGTCGTTGCCGTCGGCGAAGGCGCCCTCACTGACCACCTCAAGGCCCAGCTCGGCGGCCTTGGACTTGAAGGTGTCGGTGATGCCCATGGAGTAGACGTCGTCGTTCTTGTAGATGATGCCGATCTTGGTGCCCAGCTTCTTGTCAAAGATATACTGGGCGGAGGCGGAGCCCTGGTTGGGGTCCACGAAGCACATCTGGTACATATTATCCTTACCCTCCAGAACAGCGGTGGAGGAGGCGGAAGGAGTCAGGGCGAAGATCCGGTCGGCAAAGGTCTCGGAGCTGGTGGCCTCGCAGGGCTTGGAGGTCACGGAACCCAGGGAGATCTGCATGCCCCAGTCCTTCAGGGCGTTGTAAGCGTTGACAGCCTTCTCGGCGTCGTGGGTGTCGTCCTCGTACTTGAGCTCGAACTGGATGGCGCCGCCGGCGGCGTTGATCTCGTCCACAGCGATCTGGGCGCCGTTCTTGGCAGCGTTGCCGTAGATAGCGGCGCCGCCGGTCAGGGGGCCGGTGCCGCCCAGCTTGAAGGCAGCGGAAGCGGAGCCGGCCGGGCTGCTGGACTCAGGCTGCTTGGCGGTGCCGCCGCCGCAGCCAGCCAGGAGCGAAAGGCTCATCGCGGCTGCCATTGCAAGAGACAGAAAACGCATCTTTTTCATATTCATGTACCCTCCTTACAGGTTGTTGACATTATACGCCGTGCCCAAAAAGTTGTCAACCTGTTAAAATAGCCAATGCGGTCTCCTGCCCCATGGGGATTCATGTCAGTAAAGCACAAAATCAGATCAAAATACCGCCATTGGGGCTCAAGACCTGCCCAGTCATAAAGGAAGCGGCCTCCGACGCCAGGAAAAAGACGCTCTCCGCCACGTCCTCCGGCCGGCCGATGGTCTCCAGAGGCGTCTCCTGCCGGAGAACTTCCAGATCTTCCGGCGTCAGATTGCCGTTCATCTCGGTGTCGATGACCCCCGGGGCCACACAATTCACCGTGATCCCGGAGGGCCCAACCTCCTTGGCCAGAGCCCTGGTAAGGCCGATTACAGCGGCTTTTGAGGCCGAATAGGCCACCTCGCAGGAAGCGCCGGTCAGTCCCCACATGGAGGACATGGTGATGATCCTTCCCGCCTTCCGGTGAATGAAATGGGGCAGCACCGCCCGGCAGCAGCGGAAGGTCCCATCCACATTGACATTGAAGAGCTCCCGCCAGTCCCGGTCGGAAATATCGGTGAAGAGCTGCTGTTTTGCCACGCCTGCGTTGCACACCAGAATGTCAAGTTGACAAAATTTATCCAACACATTGTCAACCATTCGCTCCACCTGCGCCGTATCGCCCACGTCGGCCTGAAAGAGTTCCACCCGGGCTCCCGCCGCCCGCAGCTCCTCCGCCAGAGCCAGGGCCCGCTCCTCCGCACGGCAGTAGTTCAGCGCCACCCGGTCCCCCGCCGCGGCAAACCGCCGGGCACAGGCCGCGCCGATCCCCCGGCTGGCCCCTGTGATGAGCACTGTCCTTCCACGTTCCATGCTTCTCCCTCCTTATCCAAACAAAAAAGAAGCACCTGCGGGCAGGTGCTTCTTTTTCTGGTGGACGATACAGGACTTGAACCTGTGACCTCCCGCACGTCAAGCGGATGCTCTACCAGCTGAGCTAATCGTCCAAACAGCGTAGTTTATTATAGCGGAAGTATTCTTTGTTGTCAACCCCTTTTTTATCTTTTCCTGCTTTACGGCCGCCGTACCGGAGCAAGCTCCGGCACGGCGGCCGTTTTTGCGATACAGGGCGGCAGACGGGTACTCAGATCCGCTCCCCTTCCGGAGCATCCGGCTTTTTGATGATCTTCATCATGGTGCCGTCCTCTTTCCAGACCAGCTCGTCCAGATTGAGGAACTCTTTTACAAAATCCCCGGCGGGATGCCGGTAGATATGGTAGGGCGTGTCGTTCTGGATCAGCCTGCCCTGTTCCATAATGGCCATGGAGTCAGAGAGGATCATGGCCTCCTCCTGGTCGTGGGTGACGAACACCATGGTCATATCCAGCTCCCGCTGGAGCTTTTTCAGCTCGGCGCGCATTTTGACCCGCAGCGCCGCGTCCAGGTTGCAGAAGGGCTCATCCAGCAGGCAGAGCTTGGGCTCCACGATGAGGGCCCGGGCCAGGGCCACCCGCTGCTGCTGTCCGCCGCTGATCTCATGGATCCGGGCGCCGGCATAGTCGGTGAGGCCCACCATATCCAGATATTTCATTCCCTTCTCCCTGGCGGCGGCTTTGCCACAGGACTGGAACTTCAGCCCGTACATCACATTCTGCAGCACCGACATGTGGGGAAACAGGCTGTAGGACTGGAACACCGTGGTCACCGGCCGGCGCTCCGGCGGGAGCGCCGTGATGTCCTGCCCATCCAGCCGGATGGTCCCCCCATCCGGCATCAGGAAGCCGCCGATCATGTTCAGCGTGGTGGTCTTGCCGCAGCCGGAGGAGCCCAGGATGCACAGCAGTTCTCCCCGTTCCAGGGAAAGAGAGAGGTCCTGGACCACCTCTTTTTCGCCAAATCGCTTCTTTAAGTGGCTCAGCTCAAGATACACGAGGTCTCGCCGCCTTCCATGAGATGAGATAGGCCAGTCCCTCCACCGCCAGCACGATCACGATGATGAGCGTGGAGATCAGGGAGGCCAGCGCATAGTCGCCCGCGTACACTGCGTCGAACAGTTTGAATACCGCCAGCTTCTTCCCGGGGTTTATCAGGAAGAGGATGGCCCCGGCAGTGGTCATGCTGCTGGAAAAATTGTAGACAAAACAGCTCAGGAACGCCGGACGCAGGCTGGGCAGGATCACGTCCCGCATCACCGCAAAGGGGCCGCCCCCCAGGTCCCGGGCTGCCCGCTCCAGGGATTCGGGCACCTGGGTCAGGGTAGCCGTGCAGATCTTGGTGCAGGTGGGCAGCTGCTTGAACAGCATGTTGGCCAGAACGATGACCGCCGTGCCGGTAAGCTTCAGCGGCTGGGAGTTGAAGGCCAGGATATAGCCGATACCGAAGCAGGTGCCGGGCAGCATGTAGGGCAGAGTCACCAGACAGTCGAAGAAGCTGCGCCCCGGCACGTGCCGACGCTCCATATAATAGGAGAACAGGATGGCGAACAGCGTACCCGCCAGAGAGACGATCAGGGCGTACCAGATGCTGCGCAGCATGGTGGAGGCGTCATATTTCAAAAGCTGCTCCAGATACCGGGTGGTAAAGGCGTACTTTCCCCGGGTGCTCTTGAGGAATCCGGAGAGGAAGATACAACCGTACTGCAGCACCATCATCCCGAAAAAGAGCATACTCACTCCAATGGCCGCGGCACCCATGGGACCGCAGCGGGAGAGCTTGAGCTCCAGCCCCTCCTGCCGTCCCCGGCTCCCCTCGGTCAGGCGGTCAGACTGGCGCAGCAGATACCGGTAGAGGAAAAACGCCGCGATGGAGGGCAGCAGCAGGAACATGTTCATGGCGGAGGCCTTTTCCAGATTGGAATAGCCCACCAGCTGAAGGTAGATCTCCGACGCGATGGTGGAGAACCGGCCGCCGATGATCACCGGCGTGCCGAAATCGGCCAGCGAGCGGACAAAGGAGAGCAGCAGGGACACCAGGATGCCCGGCCGCATCAGGGGGAGCACAATATCCCGCAGGATGGCGGCGGGACTGGCCCCCAGGTCCCGGGCGGCCTGCAGGCTGCCCCCGTCCAGCTTGGAGAGGATCCCGCCCAGGAACAGGGCGTTGAGGGGCACGAAGGAGATGCTCTGCATCCAGATCACGCCCCAGCAGTTATAGGGGTCCCAGGACAGGTGCAGCAGCCGGTAGGTGATCCACCCCCGGCGGCCGTAGAGCTGGATATAGGCCAGCGAGGACACAAAGGGAGGCGAGACCATGGTGATGAGCAGCAGTCCCATACACAGCAGCCTGACCCACCCCCGCCTGGTGGCGATAAACAGCGCCGTGGCCACCGACAAAATGGTGCAGAACACCGCCGTCAGTACACCCACAAAGACGCTGTTCCAGAGATTGACGCGGTATTGCTCCCACACCGCCTGATAGGCCCCCGCGCCGAAGCTCCCGCCCCCCTGAAAGCTGCGCAGCAGGATGCACAGCATGGGGTAAAAAACGAACAGGCACACGCTGCCCAGCAGCGCCAGCAGCAGGAGCTTGTCCATACCATAGCCGCAAGCGTGAAAAAGGGCATCTCTCGATGCCCTTTTCGCGGAAACGGAACCGCTTCGATCATTCATTGGCAGCCTTGTCGCCCATCAGGGTCTCAAAGCGCTCCAGGATCTCGGTGCGCTGGGCGCCGAACAGGGACAGGTCCTCCTCCATCAGGATAGAGGTGTCATAGCCCAGCTCCACACCCTCCAGAGAGGGCTTGACCAGCTTGACGCCGTCCTTCTGGTCGATCTCGGCCAGCATGCGCAGGTTGTCGTCGTTGCTGAAGAGCCACTCCACGAAGTACTTGGCGGCCTCCACATTGTCGGCGTTCTTAAAGACGGCCACTCCCTCGGGCACCCAGGGGATACCGTCGGTGGGATAGACGATGGAGACAGGGTACTCCTCGGTCAGGGCCTCCACGCCCCGGTCGATATAGGAGATGCCAATGGCGTACTCGTCGGCAATGGTCTTGTTCTTGGGGTCGGAGCCGCGCTTGCCGTAGTAGGCGATGTTCTCGTTCAGGCCCTCAAAGTACTTCCAGCCCTCTTCCTCGCCCATGGTCTGCAGCAGGGCGTTGACCACGGCGTAGTTGGTGCCGGAGACCGCGGGGTTGGACATGATGATCTCACCGGCATACTCGCTCTTGAGCAGGTCAGTCCAGGAGGTGGGAGCCTCCAGCTTCAGCTCCTCCAGGAGCTTGTCGTTGACCAGGAAGCCCACGATGGTGATGCCCTTGGAGTACCAGTAGCCGTCAGCGTCCTTATAGGTGTCGGACAGATCGGCCGCCGCGTCGAACTGCACCTGCTCCAGCAGGCCGTCGTCCTTGGCGCTCATGAAGGCGTCGATGCCGCCGCCGAACCACAGGTCGGCGGCGGGGGTGCCGCCCTCGGCCCGCAGCTTGGAGAGGACCTCGCCGGAGGACATGGAGAGCAGCTCCACCTTCACGCCGGTCTCCTCGGTGAACTTGTCAAAGAGCGTCACATAGTCTTCGCTGGTGGCGACCACCTTCATGGTGCCGCTCAGCTCGGGCGCGGCAGCCTCCGGCGCGGGGGTGGCAGTGGGGGCCGCAGTGGGGGCGGGGGTGGCGCTGGGTGCGGCGGAGCCGCCGCAGGCCGCCAGTCCAAATACCATGGCTGCGGCCAGGCAGAGGGAAAGCAGCTTTTTCTTCATTTTTAAGTACCTATCCTTTCATGCTTGTCGGCAAAGCTGGCCCGCACGTCGGTCTCTGACGCCTGGACCGGTCTTTTGCAGGAGCCACTATAGCACACCCGACTTCACTTTTCAATTCCCCATCGTCATTATAGGATAATTCAATAAATTTCTGCCGTGTCATTATCAATCGCCTTTTACGAAAAATCAGCTCCGCAGGGTGGCCCGGAGCCGGTCGGGCCGGAGCAGCAGATCCAGGCCGCTGACCGCTGAGGGGACCAGTACATCCGCGCGGGACAGCAGGGCGGCGCACACCCCCTCCTCCTCCAGCACTGCCACCGACAGGGCGGCAGCGTCAAACATGGGGATGTCGTTAAAGCCGTTGCCCAGGCAGACCGCTCCTCCCCCCAGCTCCCGCACGATCTCTGCTTTACAGGCCGCCGCCCCCTCCCGGGGGAAGGTGCGTACCTCCACCCCCAGCGGAGCGCACTGTTCCCGCACTGTCCCATAGGTGTCCGCCGTCAGGACCAGGATCTCCAGCCGGTCTTTCAGGGCCGCCAGCCGGTCCGCCACGCCGGGCAGCAGAGCCCCATCCACCGCGATGGTGCCGTTATAATCCAGCACCAGATAGTTCAGCTCCAGTGTCTCCCGTCCAGGGATCGAAACAGTCAGCATACCCATCTCTCCTTCCGTCTCTCCGCACGCTTTGGCGCTTTTATTCTTATTATGACTGTATTGTCCGGAGCTGTCCAGCCGCTTTGGTCCTGCGCGGCTCTTTTTTATTGTTTTGGTCAGAATGTCCAAAATTCAACCGAACAGAATAGGAAAACTTCCGAATCTTCACATGGTGCTTGACTTTCGAATATGTCACTCATATAATAGCGACATAGCGAACAACCTATCAAGCGATAAAGAAAAGGAGCTGGTAGATTTGAAGATCACCAAGATCGAAGTATTTCGCCTCCCCACCGCCAATAGCAAGCAGAACAGCCCCATCGGCTGCCGCATCCACACGGACGCCGGCATCTGCGGCGACGGCGAAGCCGGTATGGCCTACGGCGTGGGCGGCACCGCCGCCTTCGGCATGGTGTGCGACCTGGCCGAGCTGGTGGTGGGCATGGATCCCCTCCAGACCGAGCTGATCTGGGAGACCATGTACAAAAAGACCTTCTGGGGCCAGAACGGCGGTCCTGTGGTATTCTCCGGCATTGCCGCCATCGACGTAGCCCTGTGGGACATCAAGGGCAAGTTCTTCAACGTTCCCGTGTACCAGCTGCTGGGCGGCAAGGTCCGGGACAAGCTGCGCACCTATGCCAGCCAGCTGCAGTTCGGCTGGGGCCAGGTGGGCGTCAGCGAGCACCTGTGGGCCGTTACCCCCGAGGATTACGCCCACAACACCAGGCTGGCAGTTGAGGAAGGCTTCGACGCCATCAAGGTGGACTTTTTCGACCGTGACGAGGAGGGCAAGCCCCTCAGCTTCCTGGACACCACCGGCATTCTCACGCCCAAGCAGCTCAAGATGGTGGAGTCCCGCATGAAGGCCGTCCGCGAGGCCGCCGGCGACGATGTGGACATCATCATGGAGAACCACTCCTATCCCGACGCCCTGGGCGCCGTGCAGCTGGCCAGGCTGGCTGAGAAGTACAACATCATGGCCTTTGAGGAACCCAACACCCCCACCACCCAGACCGTGGAATACATCGCCAAGTACACCAGCGTGCCCATTGCCAACGGCGAGCGGCTCTTCTCCCGCTGGCAGTACGCCGACTACTTCAAGCGCAACCTGCTCCAGCTGGCCCAGCCCGACATCGGCAACTGCGGCGGCATCTCCGAGGTCAAGAAGATCTGCGACATGGCCCACGCCTATGACGCCGGCATCCAGGTCCACGTGGCGGGCAGCCCCCTGGCCACCAACGCCGCCCTGCATGTGGAGTGCACCATCCCCAACTTCATTATTCATGAGCACCACACCTGCAACCGCATGGACACCTGCCTGGGCCTGACCAAGTACAACCTGCAGCCTGAGAACGGCTACTTCACCGTTCCCGACCTGCCCGGCATCGGCAACGAGTTCCTGCAGGAGGCCATTGATAAGGCCACTCTGTACAAAGTCGTGGAAGCTCCGGTATAATTCTCCCGAATAACCGTTCATTCTGGTAAAATGCCATGGCATTTTGCCGGCGCGTGCGCCGGCAGTGTCCTTCCCCGTGATTTCCGGCATTGTCTCCCGGAGAGGCGCCGCTCCGGGAGACAATGCATCACCCGCTTTTGAATTGAGTATTGGAGGAGTCATTATGGCAATTAAGGTAATCCGCGAAAAAGAGCCCGGTCCCGGTACGCTCGGCAAGCCTGAGCTGTACGCGCTGGCAATCGGCCAGGTCATCGGTGCCGGCGTCATCACGCTGATCGTTCCCGCCATCAAGATGACCGGCTATTCCGCCTGGCTGGCCTACTTCATGGCGATCATCATGGGCTTTTTGATGATCCTTCCCACAGTGTTCATTTCTTCTACCGTCCGAATGGGCGGCGGCAACTACTCCATGCTGTGCGGCATGGCCGGTCCCCGTGTGGCCGGTGTGTTCGCCTTTATGTACCTGACCCAGTGTGTCAGCCTGTCCCTGTTCGGTGCCTCCGCCGCCGCTTATCTCGGCGACATCATCCCCGCTCTTGGCACTCCCGTCGCCAAGGTCATCGTAGGCGCCTCTCTGCTGACCTTCTTCTATGTGGTCAACCTGATGGGCGTGGATATCATGGCCAAGGCACAAAAGCTGATGACCTGGCTGCTCATCGCCGCCCTGATCCTCTTTGCCATCGTAGGCATCTTCAAGATCCGTCTGCCCATTTTCGATTTCTCTGATCCCAACTTCCTCATCAACGGCTGGGGCATCACCTTCACCAACGGCCAGATCTCCGGCGGCTTCTGCGGCGCGGTGCTGCTGTTCGTTTACTCCACTCAGGGCTATGCCCATGGTGGCTGTATTTACAGCCATTTCGTTTCTCTACTACGGTCTGCTTCAGCTTTTGTCCGTCCCGTGACCTGTTTTCCTGCCGTTTCCAGATATTCTGAAAATACAGGGTGACAAACCGAGGTTTTTTCTATATAATTAGAATGTAAAATAACATAAAAACCCGTTTGATATGGAATGTTCCTCAGCGGGAAAGTAAGTCAGGTGGATACTGAAATGGAAAACGAACGGGTTCGGCCGGCCCGGAAACGGCAAAAAATCACCCGTATGTCTGTGGTGGATCAGGTATGTGCCTCCATCAAGCAGGACATTGCGGACGGCGTATGGAAAGCAGGGGACAAGATCCCTTCGGAAGGGGAATTTGCGGAGCTGTTCGGCGTCAACCGTCTGAGCGTCCGCATGGCCCTGCAGAAGCTCAGCACGCTGGGTATCATCGAGACCCGGGTGGGCGAGGGTTCCTTCGTCCGTTCCTTTTCTCTGCGGCCTTTTCTCAGCGAGATCGCTGTCTTTTACGATGATGACGAAAAATACCGCGAGGTGCAGCAGCTGCGCAACCTGCTGGAGGGCGAGTGCATGAATCTGGCCATCCAGTACGCCACGGAGGAGGAAAAGGCCCGGCTCCATGAACTGCTGGAGCAGTACAACGCGGACACGAAGGAATTTCACAGGAACATTGACGACCAGGAGCTGCTGGACCGGGTGGTGGACGCCGATTTGGCGTTTCACTACCAGGTGGTCAAGATGGGCCATAACAGTCTCTATAAGGACGTCTATTTTATGGTGCAGCAGCTCATCCGGCGGCATATCGCCCACATGGTCAGCACCCGCACCCATCGGAGGGTGGAGGCCGGCCTGTCTCCGGACGCCATGGACGATACCCATATCCGGATCTATGAAAGCATTGTTCACGGCGATGCAGAGGCCGCCCGGCGCGCCCGGGAGGAAGTCCTGGGCATCGTCCCCGTCCACGGTATGGATGTGTTTGACTGATACTAATTTCAAATGAAAGCTTTCATTTGAAATTCCGTGCGCTGCGCGCACTGGCATCATGCGTTCCGCATGATGCCGCGCCAGGTTTTAGTGTGAGCGTCCTTTTTTAAATGGCAAAAGCCGAAGCCCATCCGGTTCGGATGGGCTTCGGCTTTTTTGAAAAGAGAGAGAGGAGGTAAATGAAAAACACGTATTTAACTCTATTTAGAAACACAGGCACGCCCATGTTGTCTTTTGTCCGCCCCCGCAGCCTGGGGCGGTGTTGTTTGGGTATTCCCTGACTGCACCTATAGGATACCACGCTTTCCCCGCCAAGAATTGGACAGTTTTTAAATCGTCTGTGAATAATATGTAAACTCATTCCGCTCCGTCTGTGCTCTGCCTCCCCCATCGGCATACGATATACATTCCGCAGGAGAGGATGACAGGCGGGGACAGCACCCGGAACAGGCCAACTGAGCAGAACCAAAAGTGCTCCGCGGGACTTTTCTCCCGCGGAGCGTTTTGTTTGCAGCATATGGTCTCAGGGCCGCAGTATCAGGCGAAGTAGGCCGCGCCGCTCTCGAAGAGGGGCTGGTGCTTGTCGCCGGGGATGTTCTTTCCCACGTACTCGCCCCGCCGCTCGGAATGGCCCATCTTGCCGAACACCCGGCCATCCGGGGAGAAAATGCCCTCGATGGCCATCAGGGAGCCATTGGGGTTCACGTCGATATCCATGGAGGGGATGCCGTCGGCGTCCACGTACTGGGTGGCCACCTGGCCGTTCGCCGCCAGCTGGTCCAGCAGGCTCTGGGGGGCCACAAAGCGGCCCTCGCCGTGGCTGATGGGGATGGCGTGGAGGTCGCCCACCTGGCTCTTGAGCATCCAGGGGGAGCGGACCGACGCGATGCGGGTGGTCACATACCGGCTCTGGTGGCGGCCGATGTTGTTGAAGGTCAGGGTGGCGCAGTTCTCGTCCATGGGCCGGATCTCGCCGTAGGGCACCAGACCCAGCTTGACCAGGGCCTGGAAGCCGTTGCAGATACCCAGCATCAGGCCGTCCCGGTTTTTCAGAAGGTCGTGTATGGCGTCGGTGATGCTGGGGTTGCGGAGGAAGGAGCAGATGAACTTGGCCGAGCCGTCGGGCTCGTCGCCGCCGGAGAAGCCGCCGGGCAGCACCACCATCTGGGCGGAGCGGATGGCGCTCTCCAGGGCCTGGGCCGACTGGGCCAGGGTGGCCGAGCTCAGATTGCGCACCACCAGGATCTCCGGCGCGATGCCCGCCCGCTCGCAGGCGGCGGCGGTGTCATACTCGCAGTTGGTGCCGGGGAACACGGGGATGACCGCCCTGGGCCGGGCGATGCGGCTCCCGGCCACAATGGGAGCGCGCTGGGCGCAGGTGAGCAGGGGCGGGGTGCCGGCGTCGCAGGTGCGGGTGGGATAGACCTCCTCCAGCACATGCTCGGAGATGGTCAGCAGTTCGGAAATGGGAGCCTCCTCGCCGGGCAGTTTGATGACGGGCTCCTCGGTGGTGTAGCCCAGCAGGAGGCCGCCCTCCACCTCGCTGTCACACTCGGCGATGATGGCCCCGCTTCGCACGCCGTACCACACGTTGGGCACGTCCTCCCGGGCGGCAAAGCCGATCTCATTGCCGAAGGACATCTTCATGATACCCTCGGCCACGTTCTCCTCCACCGCCCAGGCGGCCTTCACCTGACCGGCGGCGCACAGTTCATGGACATGGGCAAAGCACTGGTTGATCTCGCCGCAGTCCAGGGCGTTTTCCGCCTGGAAGAGGTACACCGGGTGGCCGGCCGCCTTGAACTCGGGGGAGAGCACGTCCCCGGCTTTGGCGGGGGCGATGGCGAAGGAAATGAGGGTGGGGGGCACGTCCATGTCCAGGAAGGAGCCGGACATGGAGTCCTTGCCGCCGATGGCGGCCACGCCCAGGCCCAGCTGGGCGGTCAGGGCGCCCAGCAGCGCGGCGAAGGGCTTGCCCCAGCGCTCCGGCTCGTCCCGCAGCTTTTCAAAATACTCCTGGAAGGAGGCGTAGGCCGCCTTGGGATCGCAGCCCGCGGCCACCAGCTTGGCCATGGAGGTGAGCACCGACACGAAGGCGCCGGTGTAGGGGTTTCGTTCCATCAGGTAGGGATCGAAGCCCCAGGCCATCACCGAGCAGGTGTCGGTGGTGTGGCCGGGACCCACGGGCAGCAGGGCGGCCATGGCCTGGGCGGGGGTGCGCTGCGTTTTGCCGCCGAAGGGCATGAGCACCGAGCCCGCGCCGATGGAGCCGTCGAACCGCTCGACGAGGCCCCGGCGGCTGGCGGTCTTGAGGCTGGCGGCGGTGGAGCGCAGGCTTCCCTTGTGGAACAGGCTCTCAGGAGTAAAGTAGTCGGGCACGGTGACGCAGGTATGCTTGGCCGCGCCGTTGGTGTTCAGGAAGGCCCGGGAGAGGTCGGCCACCTTCCTGCCCCGCCAGGTCATCACCATGCGGGGCTCCTCAGTGACCCGGGCCACAATGTAGGCCTCCAGGTTCTCGGCCCCGGCGGCGGCGATGAACTTGTCGGCATCCGCCTCAGCCACCACCACGGCCATGCGCTCCTGGCTCTCGGAAATGGCAAGCTCGGTGCCGTCCAGGCCGTCGTACTTCTTGCGCACCGCGTCCAGGTCGATGGACAATCCGTCGGCCAGCTCGCCGATGGCCACGCTGACGCCGCCGGCGCCAAAGTCGTTGCACCGCTTGATCATACGGGTCACGTCGCCGTTGCGGAACAGGCGCTGGATCTTGCGCTCCTCGGGGGCGTTGCCCTTCTGCACCTCAGAGGCCATGGTGGCCAGAGATTTCTTGTTATGGCTCTTGGAGGAGCCGGTGGCGCCGCCGATGCCGTCCCGGCCGGTGCGGCCGCCCAGCAGGATGACCACATCGCCGGGGGCGGGGACCTCCCGCACCACGTTGGCCGCGGGAGCGGCGCCCACCACGGCGCCCACCTCCAGGTGTTTGGCCACATAGCCGCTGTGGTAGACCTCGGCCACATGGCCGGTGGCCAGGCCGATCTGGTTGCCGTAGGAGGAATAGCCCGCCGCGGCGGTCTGGGCCAGCCTGCGCTGGGGCAGCTTGCCCTCGATGGTCTTGCTCAGGGGGGTGCGGGGGTCGCCGCAGCCCGTGACGCGCAGGGCCTGGTAGACATAGGAGCGGCCGGACAGGGGATCCCGGATGGCGCCGCCGATGCAGGTGGCCGCGCCGCCGAAGGGCTCGATTTCGGTGGGGTGGTTGTGGGTCTCGTTCTTGAACATGAGCAGCCAGTCCTGCTCCTCCCCGTCCACCGTAGCGGTGACGTGGACCGAGCAGGCGTTGATCTCCTCACTCTCGTCCAGGTGCTTCAGCACGCCCCGCTTCTTGAGCACCTTGCCGGCAATGGTGGCAAGGTCCATCAGAGTCTGGGGGCGGACGGCGGCCTTTTCTTTCCCATAGACCTCCTCCCGGGCGGAGAGGTACATCTGATAGGCGGCCTTCACGTCCTCGTCCAGGATCTCCACCGAGTCGATGTGGGTGGAGAAGGTGGTGTGGCGGCAGTGGTCGGACCAGTAGGTATCCACCACCCGCAGCTCAGTCAGGGTGGGGTCACGGCGTTCCTCGTCCCGGAAATACGCCTGGAGGAACTTCAGGTCGGCCAGGTCCATAGCCAGTCCGTAATCGGAGAGCATGGCGGCAAGGCCCTGCTCATCCTTGGAGCAGAAGCCCTCCAGCACCGCCACGTCGGCGGGGACGGCGTACTCCCGCTTCAGGGTGTCCACCCGGTCCAGTCCGGCCTCCCGGCTCTCCACCGGGTTGATGAGGTACTTTTTGACCCTGGCCAGCTCCTCCTCGCTGACCTGGCCCTGGAGGATATATACGGTGGCGGCGGCCACCAGGGGCCGCTCCCCGCCGGTGAGCAGCTGCACGCACTGGGAGGCCGAGTCGGCGCGCTGGTCGTACTGGCCGGGCAGTGCCTCCACGGCAAAGAGCCGGTCGTCGCCGGGGACGTCGGGGAAGGTCTCGTCATACGCCGCGTCCACCTGGGGCTCGCTGAGCACGGTGGTGCGGATGGCCTGATAGGTGGCCTGATCCACGCCCTCCACGTCGTACCGGTGGAGGATGCGCACCCCGGTCAGTCCCTCCAGCCCCAGCTCGTTCTTCAGCTCGCCGTACAGGCGGCGGGCCTCCACATCGAAGCCGGGCTTCTTTTCTGCGTAGCAGCGAAATACGTTACCCATTTCCATAACCCCTTTATGTCTATGTCTTTCGTTCGGTTTCGTCGCGCTGGTCTCTCTGTATCCACGCCGGAAACGGCGGGCCTGTTTTTCCATTCCTATTGTAATGCGTCCAGGGCCAGGCCGCAAGCCGGGAAAATGCCGGGCTTTTGCCGAAAATCCCGCTTTATTTTGTCACTTCCCAGTCCGCAAAGCGGTAAAACAGGTTCTGCTGGGTGGGCGTCATGCCCGACACCTGTCCCCACTGGGTCAGGGCCGACCGGTTCTTGAAGCAGAGCACCGTAAAGGGCACCTCCTCCAGCAGCCTGGTGTAAAAGACCCGGCCTGCCGCGGTCCGGGCCGCCCCCTGGGCCGCCCGCCAGGCGGACAGGGCGCCGGTCAGCTCCCCGCCGGTATACTTTCCGTAGTTGAGGGCGCCTCCCGCCAGCAGCGGCGAGGGGTCGAAATCCCCGGTGAGCAGCACCTCACCCAGATAGAGGTCGAAGTCGCCCCTCTCCAGCGCGTCCACATAGTCGCTCCAGGCCAGCTTCTTCACCGTCACCCCGACGCCGGCGGCCGTCAGCTCACGGGCCAGCTCGTCGGCCACGTCCAGCTTGCAGGCGCTGTCCTGGTTCACCAACAGCGTCAGCTCCATCTGCCGGCCCCAACGGCTGTATTTCCCGCCGCTCTTACTCCAGCCCGCCTGCTCCAGTCCCTGGGCCATGGCCTGTGGGGAATAGGCCGCCGTCTCCGCCAGTGTTTCGTCGTAGGCGGCGGAACCCGGGTGGACGGGCAGCACGGCCTCCGCGGCGTGGCGGGAGAGCAGGCCGGTACAGATGGTGGTGCGGTCCATCCCCAGGCTCAGCGCCCGGCGGACCGCCGCGTCCCGGCACACCCCGCCGGCGGTATTGAAGCCCACAAAAAGCATATCCGCCGTGGGGTAGTCCACCGTCTCAAAGCTGCCGGAAAAGCCCAGGGAGTTGGTCCCGGTGAAGTCCGTGTCCGCCAGGGAGATCTCCCTGGTATCGAAGAGATAGACCAGGTCCTCGGCCTGCTCCACCGGACGCAGGGGGATGGTCTCGGGCTCCGGCGTGCCCTGCCGCCAGCCGCCGGAGCGGCGGCGGAGGCTCAGGCCGGTGTCGTCTCCCTCCAGTACATAGAGTCCGGTGCCCGCCGGACGCTGGTCGTTCCCCTGCCGGACAATGGGGACGTCCAGCAGGGCGGGCAGGGCGCCGTTGGGGGCGGACAGAGTCAGCTCCACCGTCCCCTCTCCCGCCCGCACCCCGGCCACCTGGGCCAGCCGGGCGGCGTAGAGGGCGCTGGAGCGGGCCAGATCCAGGGAATAGACCACATCGGCGGGGGTCAGGGGGCTGCCGTCGGAGAAGGTCACCCCCTGCCGCAGGGCAAAGGTCCACACCAGGCCGTTTTCCGACACGGTATGGCTCACCGCCAGGGCGGGCCGGGGCTCAAAGCTCTGATCCAGCTCGTAAAGTCCGTCGTACATCAGCCCCGCCAGGGCCAGGTTGGTCCGCCCCGTCCCCGTGATGGGATGAAAGCTGGCCTGGGGATAGCAGGGCAGGGCGAATTCCATGGGCCGGGCCTGCGGCGTGGGGCTGGGGCTTTCCGTGGCCGCCGGTGTTGGCGACGGCTCCGGCGGAGTTCCGCAGCCGGCCAGTCCCGCCGCCAGCAGCAGGGCCAGGGCCCCCAGGGCCATACGCTGCCGTTTTCCCATCACAGCAGCTGGATCATGGCGGCCTGGCTCCCCCGCTCGCCCCTGGTGTAGCGGTGGGACCAGAAACGGTCATGCTGGCACATGGTGCATACATCGGACACGGCGATATGCTCCCGCTCCAGGCCCAGCTTCTCCAGCCGCAGGGCGTTGAGGCCCTTCAGGTCCACGTGGAACTTGCCGTCTCCCCCCATCTCCATGTGGCGCAGCGCGGCAGCTCCCAGAGCCCCGCTCAGGGCGTTGGGCACGTCCTCATCGGTCTCAAAGCAGCACTTGGAGATGCCCGGGCCGATGGCGGCCAGGATGTTGGCCGGCCGGGAGCCGTAGACGTTCACCATCTTCTCCACCGCCCGGTTCACGATGCCGTTAGCAGTGCCCCGCCAGCCGGCGTGGACCGCTGCGACCACACGGCGCTCCGGATCGTAGAGCAGGATGGGCAGGCAGTCGGCCCCGAAGATGGTCAGGCACACTCCGGGGATATCGGTGATGAGGCCGTCGGCCTCATAGTCCCCCTTGCTGTGGATGCCCCTGCCCCGGTCGGCCAGGGTCACCGTGCGCACCACGTCCCCGTGGACCTGATTGGAGAGGACCAGTCCCTCATAGTCGGTGCCGATGGCCCGGCACCAGCGCCGGTAGTTCTCCAGCACCTTTTCCCGGTCGTCCCCCCGGCAGAAGCCCAGGTTCAGCGAGGCGTAGATCCCCTCGCTGACGCCCCCCTCCCGGGTGGAGAAGCCATGGGCCACCCCGCCGGCGGCGTCAAAGCCGTCGCAGTGCAGAACGGGGATGCCCTGTTTGACAGATTCCGTAATTACCATACTCAGATCCTCAACAAGCGAGAAAAGCAGAATGGGCCCTCTCCGGCCGGGCCGGTCTGTCTCATTCCGCTTCTCTCATATATCACAGTCATGCTCCGCCGGGCCCCGCGGCCCGGCGGCTCTCTTTGTTATTGATACTCAGGGCCGTGGTACCCGGAAGGCGCGGGCGTTTTCTGCGGAAAACGCGTCGCTTCGCTTCCCGGCCGCGCCTTCCAGGGGGAACCAGTTCCCCCTGGATACGCGCCGCACAGCGGCGCGATACCCCCTCCGCTCTCCGAGGGGGCTCAGGTTTTGCGGATATGCGGCTCTTCCTTATTGATACTCGGGGCCGTGGTACTCGGCGCAGTCGCACTTTTTCCACTTCTTTCCGCTGCCGCAGGGGCAGGGGTCGTTTCGGCCGATCTTGCCCTGCTTCTTGACCGGCTGCTTCTTCACGGTCTGGTCGCTGCCGCCCGACTCGCCGGTGACCTTGGCCACCCGCTCGCGCTTGACCGCGCCGCCTACCTGGACCCGGGCCAGATAGATGCGGCGGATGGTCTCCTCCTGGATGGCCGCGATCATGTTCTCGAACATCTCGTAGCCCTCGCGCTTGTACTCGACCACCGGGTCGCTCTGGCCGTAAGCCCGCAGGCCGATGCCCTGGCGCAGCTCCTGCATGGCGTCGATGTTGTCCATCCAGTACTCGTCCACCACCCGCAGCATCATCACCCGCTCCAGCTCACGCATCAGGGGCTCGCCCAGCTCCTTCTCCTTGCGGGCATAGATGTCGGTGGCCCGCTCCAGCAGCATGTCGGAGAGCTGCTGGGGGGTGTACTGCTCCAGCTCGCTGTCGGTAAACTTGAACTCGTCAGGCCGCAGGAACAGTCCCCGGAAGGGCGCGCACACCTCCCGCCAGGTCTCGGCGTCCAGGTGCTTCTGCTCGCCCACGTGGCCCATAACGGCGTTCTCCACCACGGTGCGGAGCATCTTCTGGATGTTGTCCTTCAGGTTCTCGCCGTCCAGTACCTGGCGGCGCTGCTTGTAGATGACCTCGCGCTGGGTGTTCATCACGTCGTCGTACTCCAGCACCGTCTTACGGGTCTGGAAGTTGCGGGACTCCACCTGCTTCTGGGCGTTCTCGATGGCGCCCGAGAGCATCTTGGCGTCGATGGGGGTATCCTCGTCCACGCCCAGCTTCTCCATCATGCCCATGACCCGTTCGGAGCCGAACAGGCGCATGATGTCGTCCTCCAGGGACAGGTAGAACCGGGTCTCGCCGGGGTCGCCCTGGCGGCCGGCACGGCCGCGGAGCTGGTTGTCAATACGGCGGGACTCGTGCCGCTCAGTGCCCAGAATGAACAGTCCGCCCACGGAGCGGACCTTCTCGGCCTCCTCCTTGATGGACTCCTTGTACTTGGCCTCGGCCTCCTTGAACATGCGCCGGGCCTCCAGGATCTCCTGGTTGTCGGTCTCGGCAAAGCCGGTGGACTCGGCAATGAGCTCGTCGCTGAGGCCCGCCTTCTTCAGGTCGGCCTTGGCCAGGAACTCGGCGTTGCCGCCCAGCATGATGTCGGTGCCGCGGCCGGCCATGTTGGTGGCCACGGTGACGGCGCCGAATTTGCCGGCCTGGGCCACAATTTCGGCTTCCTTCTCGTGGAACTTGGCGTTGAGGACGTTATGCTTGATGCCCTTGCGCTTGAGCATTTCAGAGAGCTGCTCCGACTTCTCGATGGAGATGGTGCCCACCAGCACGGGCTGGCCCTTCTTGTGGCACTCCTCGATCTGGCCCACAATGGCGCGGTACTTGCCCCGCTCGGTCTTGTAGACCACGTCGGGGTTGTCCTTCCGGGCCAGGGGCTTATTGGTGGGGATCTCCACGATATCCAGAGAGTAGATGGTGCCGAACTCCTCCTCCTCGGTCATGGCGGTGCCCGTCATGCCCGAGAGCTTGCCGTACAGGCGGAAGTAGTTCTGGAAGGTGATGGTGGCCAGGGTCTTGGACTCCCGGGCAACGGTGACATGCTCCTTGGCCTCGATGGCCTGGTGCAGGCCTTCGGAGTACCGGCGGCCGTACATCAGGCGGCCGGTGAACTCGTCCACGATGATGACCTCGCCGTCCTTGACCACGTAGTCGATGTCCCGCTTCATCAGGCCCCGGGCCCGGATGGCCTGATTGATGTGGTGGGACAACGTGGTGTTCTCCACGTCGGCCAGGTTCTCCAGATTGAAGGCCTGCTCGGCCTTTTTGATGCCCCGGGCCGTCAGGGTGACGGTCTTGGCCTTTTCGTCCACGATGTAGTCTGCGTCCTCGTCGGGGTCCTCCTCCTCCTTGGTGTCCACGCTGGCCACCCGCTTGCCCTTCAGGCGGGAAACAAAATTGTCCACGATGGTGTAGAGCTGGGTGGACTGGTCGCCCTGACCGCTGATGATGAGAGGGGTGCGGGCCTCGTCGATGAGGATGGAGTCCACCTCGTCCACGATGGCGAAGGAGTGGCCCCGCTGGACCATCTCGCCGGCGTAGATAGCCATGTTGTCCCGCAGGTAGTCAAAGCCGAACTCGTTGTTGGTGCCGTAGGTGATGTCGGCCTGGTAGGACGCCTTGCGCATCTGGGGGGGCACGTCGTGGATGATAAGACCCACGGTCAGGCCCATGAAGCGGTACACCTTGCCCATCCACTCGCTGTCGCGCTTGGCCAGGTAGTCGTTGACGGTGACGATGTGCACGCCCTCGCCAGCCAGGGCGTTGAGGTAGGCGGGCAGGGTGGCCACCAGGGTCTTACCCTCGCCGGTCTTCATCTCGGCGATGCGGCCCTGGTGCAGGATGATGCCGCCGATGAGCTGCACCCGGTAGGGCTTCATGCCCAGCACACGCCAGGCCGCCTCCCGGCAGGCGGCGAAGGCCTCGGGCAGGATGTCGTCCAGGGTCTCGCCGTTCCGGAGGCGCTCCTTGAACTCCGGCGTTTTGGCCTTGAGCTGCTCGTCGGTAAGGGCGGAGTACTCCGCGTCCAGCTTCTCGATCTTATCCACAATGGGATTGATGGCCCTGAGCTCCTTGGCGGAGCTGTTGCCAAACAGCTTTTTGAGAATATTCATGTCTGGTCAGATCACCTTTCTCGCATGGTACGGGGACAACCAATGTCTGCAAAATATCAGGTTAAAGTATATCACAACCCATCCCGATAAAAAAGGGGAAAATTATGAATAAATCCATGTCCCTCCCCGTTCCCGGTATCCATTCGGTATTCTCCCGGTAAAAAAACAGAGAACCCGCTCCCGGCGTATCGACTTTTCCGCCGTTTTGCGGTAAACTATGGTAGAAGGGCGGTCCTATGCCCCGGACCGCCGGTTCTTCCGCCATATCGTCTGTAAAGGAGTGGATCTCATGAAAAAACGTCCCCTGCGCACGCTTCTGACCGCCCTCATGACGGCGGCCATGCTGCTCTCCCTGATGCCGGCCGCCTTTGCCGCCGGCGAGACCCATATCACCATCCTGGGCACCTCCGACATGCACGGCAACATCTGGGGCTACAGCTATGAGGACAACAAGGAAAGCGCCAACAACGGCATGGCCCGCCTCTACACCTACATCCAGCAGGTTCGGGACGAGAATCCCAACACCATCCTCATCGATGCCGGCGACGATATCCAGGGCACCATCATGACCGACGACATCTACAACAAGACCCCCGACCAGCCCCATCCCGTCATCGCCGCCATGAACTTCATGGGCTATGACGCCATGACCCTGGGCAACCATGAGTTCAACTGGGGCATTTCCACCATGCGCAAGATCCTGGGCCAGGCCGACTTCCCGGTGCTGGCCGCCAACGTCAAGGACGCCGGCGCCAAGCCTGTCACCGGTGCCGGCTGGACCATCGTGGAGAAGGGCGGCGTGAAGGTGGCCGTCATCGGCGTGGTCACCCCCGACGTGCCCATCTGGGACGGCGGCAAGGAGGGCGTTGAGGACTGCGCCTATTCCGCTGCCAACACCGCCGTCAAGGCCGCCATTGCCGAGATCGGCGGTCAGGCCGACGTGATCGTGGTCTCGGCCCACATGGGCATGTATGCCGAGTTCGACGAGGAGAACGGCTCCGACTCCGCCCAGAAGATCCTGGACGACAACCCGGAGGTCGACGTGCTCCAGGTGGCCCATAACCACGTGGTGGTCAAGGACCAGCAGGGCTCCACCGTCATCGGCGGCGCCCGCAACGGCGGCCGGGATATCGTCCGCTTTGACCTGACGCTGGACAGCGCCAAAAACGTCACCGCCTCCTCCGTGGAAGTGGTTGACATGAACGGCGTCACTCCCAGCGAGGAGATCCGCTCCATCCCCCTGGTGAAGGAGGCCCATCAGAAGACCATCGACTTCATCCAGGGCGGCTCCGGCGCGGACGGCGAGGGCGGCTCCGCCCTGGGCACCACCACCGCCAAATTCCAGCCCGCCAATGAGATCGCCGGCCTGCCCCAGGGCAAGCTGGAGGACACCGCCGTCATGGATCTGATCAACCGCATCCAGCTGGAGGCCTCCGGCGCCGACGTATCCGCCGCCGCCCTGTTCAAGGACACCAGCGACCTGCCCGAGGGCGACATCAACTACGGCAATATCTTTGACATCTACAAGTTCGACAATACCCTCTACCGGGTCCCCGTCACCGGCAAGGAGCTCAAGGCCTACATGGAGTGGTCCGCCGAGTGCTACAATCAGTGGGTCCCCGGCGACCTGAGCATCTCCTTCGACCCCGAGTACCCCGGCTATCTCTACGACATGTTCGCCGGCGTGGACTATGAGATCGACCTGTCCCAGCCCAAGGGAGAGCGCATCAAGAACGTGATGTTCCAGGGCGCTCCCCTGGCCGACGACCAGGAACTGACCCTGGCGGTGAACAACTACCGCTACTCCTCCGCCCTGAAGAGCCAGGGCCTCGTCTCCGGCAAGAAGGAGTGGGAGTCCTCCAACGCCATCCGTGACATGATCGTGGCCTATTTTGCCGAGCACTCCCCTGTGGCCCCCGCCGTGGACAACAACTGGAAGATCACCGGCGTGGACCTGCAGCTTGACAATCCCGCCCGGGCCAAGCTCATCGCTCTGGTGAACAACGGCCAGCTGGAGACCCCCTACAGCGCATCCCTGAATCTGGACGCCTATGCCGGCGTGCTCTCTCTGGCGGATAACGTGACCCTGGCCGGAGGTCAGACCGGCACCGCCGCCGCCATCACCCTGGCCGACGGCACCACCTACTACCGCCTGCGTGACCTGGCCTTCCTGTTCTCCGGCAGCGAGGCCCAGTTCAACGTGGGCTGGGACGGCCGCGTGACCGTTACCACCGGCGCGGCCTATGACGGCGCCGTGGTCACCCTGCCCATGCAGGCCCCCGCCGCCCAGTCCCCCGCCGACATCACCGTCAGCGTGGACGGCAGGGACGTGACCGTGTCCGCCATCGCTTTTGAGGGCCACTACTACCTCTCCGCCGCCGGCGTGAACGCCCTGCTGGGCGCCTCTCCCCTGGCTGGCTGAGTCCTTTATTCTCCCGTACTGCCGGGGCCCGGCGGCGGTTGCCGCCGGGCCCCTTTTATGTTAAGATAATGTCTGCCGAATAAACCGCTTTGCGGTTTATTCGTGCGGCAGCAGCCGCACAATTCGATCAAAAGGGCCATTCTCAGCCCTTTTGATCGAATTCAGACATTGTTACAATGCGCATTAAGATAAGATGATCTGATTTTAAGGGATAAGGAGTGGGGACCATGGCCCTGCCGAAACTGATCGTGATCCTGGGCACCACCGCCTGCGGCAAGAGCGGGCTGGGGGTGGAGCTGGCCAAGTGCGTGGGGGGCGAGATCGTCTCAGCCGACTCCCGCCAGGTGTACAGGGGGCTGGACCTGGGCACCGGAAAGGTAACGGCCGAGGAGATGGACGGCGTGCCCCATCACCTGCTGGACGTGGTGGAGCCCAACGAGTCCTACTCGGTGGCCCAGTTCCAGCGGGACGCCTATGAGGCCATTGACGGCATCCTCTCCCGGGGGAAGGTCCCCATCCTTGTGGGGGGCACCGGGCTCTATGTCCGCTCTGTCACCGAGGGCTATACCTTCCGGGACGCCCGGCCCGACCCTGCCCTGCGCGCGGAGCTGGAGGAGAAGAGCGCCGACGAGCTCTACGCCCTGTTCCGGGAAAAGACCGGCCGCACCCTCTCCGGCGGCGAGGAGAAGAACCATCAGCGCCTGGTGCGCACGCTGGAAAAGCTCCTCTCCGGCGAGGAATTGTCCGAGGCCCCCCGCTCTCCCCGCTACCAGTGTCTCCTGCTGGGGGTCAACTACCCCCGGGAGGTGGTGTGCCGCCGCATCGACGAGCGGCTGCACCGGCGCATCGACGCCGGCATGATCGACGAGGTGGCCCGGCTCCGGGAAGCGGGCGCTACCGACGCCTTTCTGGACGCTTTGGGGCTGGAGTACCGCTACATCCTCCGGTATCTTACCGGGGAGATACCCTCTCCGGACGCCCTGGCCGACGAGCTGGGCCGGGCCATCAAGCGCTTTGCCAAGCGGCAGGTGGTCTGGTTCAAAAAGGACAGGGACGTGCTCTGGCTGGACATGGAGCACGATCCTCTGGAGCAGGCTCTGGGAGCCT
Organism: Pseudoflavonifractor sp. HCP28S3_F10; assembly: GCF_052065415.1. NCBI lineage: Bacteria > Bacillati > Bacillota > Clostridia > Eubacteriales > Oscillospiraceae > Pseudoflavonifractor > Pseudoflavonifractor sp. HCP28S3_F10. Next base: position 94,993 of record NZ_JBQHUB010000006.1, read on the forward strand.
CCCGGTCTTTTCTGGCCCAATGATGCAGGAAAAGCCGCCGCGGACAGTGTTCCGCGGCGGCTTTTTGCCGTACCGGGTCTCCGGAAATGGGCCTCAGGTCAGCGCCTGGAAGCCCAGGACCACCACCCCCAGCACCACCAGGATCACGCCGGTGGCCCGGTTCAGGGTGCGGGGGTCGGCCCGGTTGGCCAGTCTGGCGGCGACGCGCGCCCAGAGCAGGGTGAAAAGTACACATAGCGCCAGGACCCGCAGGTCGGGCATCCCGCCGATGACAAAATGGCTTACCGAGCCGGTGAAGGCGGTAAAGGCCATGATGAATACGCTGGTCCCCACCGCGGTCTTGAGCTCATACCCCAGGACGCTGGTGAGGATGAGAAGCATCATCATTCCGCCGCCCGCTCCCACGAAGCCGCAGATAAAGCCCACCAGAACGCCGCACACCACCGACTGCATGAACCGCTTCCGGGGGCTGACGGCCGCCATGGCCTCCTTGCTGGTCATCACGGGGCGGACGATGAACTTGACGCCCAGCAGCAGCGTCATGAACACGGAGAAGCTGCCCATGGTCTGATTGGGCACCCGGCTGGAGACCCAACTCCCCACCATCGTGAAGCACAGGACGGAGATCATCATCACCAGCCCGTTCTTTACGTCCAGATTTTTATTGCGGTGATAGATCCAGGCGCTGACCGCGCTGGCCAGTACGTCGCTGGCCAGCGCAACGCCCACGGCCTGATAGGCGTTCATGTGCAGAAAGGTAATGAGCACCGGGCTGATCACCGCCGCGGCGCTCATACCGGCAAAACCGGTGCCCAGACCGGCGCCGGCGCCGGCCAGAAAACAGACGAGAATGGTATAAAGCATGCAGGGTCTCTCCTTTTAAAATGGCATCTCTTCCAGATTGCGGGCCATCCGGGCCAGGCCGCGCTCCACGCTCCGGATCTCCTCCGGCTCCAGCCCCCGGGTCAGCCGGGCAAAAAATCGCTCCTGGGCGGCCCGGCCCGCCGCCACCGCCTCCCCGGCGGCAGGCTGCACCGCCAGATGGACCCGCCTGCGGTCTCCTCTGGAGATGATCCGGCGGAGAAAGCCCCGGCGCGCCAGATCGGCCGCCGCCAGGGACACATGGGACTTGCTCAGGCCCTGGCGCTCAATGATATCTGCGGCCGTATCCAGATCGGGATGCCGGTCCAGAAAGAGCAGGATATTCAGCTCCATGCGGGTCAGGCCGTAAGGCACGGCGGCTTCCTCCAGGGCCTGCGCGTAGAGGCGGCGGGCCAGAGACAGGATGTTCCAGAAATCAGGGGACATGATGGCCTCCTCTAAATAGTTCTATTTTGAACATATTGTATGATAAACACGCGCTCCCCATTTGTCAAGTCCATCCGGGGAGCGCGCTGTTTTATTTCTGCGCCGCCGCAGGCACGTCTTTCACCTTTCGCTCCGTCTCCCGCAGGGCCTCCTCTCGCAGCTCCTTCAGGAAGGGGAAGGGGGCGCACTCTTCGGAGGCATAGGTGCGGTTCAGGTCATACTCCAGCGGGAGCCAGGTGTCCAGCGGGGCCTCGTTGTGCTGAATGACGGCCTCCAGCTTGTCCAGGGCCTTGTACACGCGGGCCTCCGCCGTCTCCATGGCGTCCATCTCGGTGAAAAGGGCCGAGAGTTCCTCCCCCGCCTTGCCGGAAAGCTGGAGGAGCAGGCCGGCCACCGCTATATTCTCCACCGCCTCGTCCACCTCTTTTTTCTCAAACGCAGGGATGTCGCCGGTGACCGCCTCGCCGAAGTCGTGGATGAGACACATGCGCATCACCTTGTCCATATCCACGCCGGGCATGGCCTCCCGCAGCAGCAGGGCCATCACCGCTAGGCGCCAGGAGTGCTCGGCCACCGACTCGTGCCGGCCGGTGGAGGTCCAGGAATGGCGGGTGTTGCACTTGAGGGCTTCGATGGTATGAAGAAAATCCATCAGTGCGCCCGGCTCCAGCGGCGTATTGGGTTCCAGCATCATTTTCTTTCCTTCCCTTCCCGGCCCGGCCGGCCGTTTCTCTATTTTCCCACGCAGAAGCGCTCAAAGATGCGGGCCGTCACGTCCTCCCGCAGGCTGCGGCCGGTGAGCTCTCCCAGGGCTTCCATGGCACCCTCCACGTCCACCAGCACCGCGTCGGGGGTCATGCCGGCGGCCAGGCTCTTTCGGGCAGAACGCACCCCCTCCAGGGCCCGGCCCGCCGCCCCGGCCTGCCGGGCGTTGGTGAGCATTTCACCGCTGTCCTGGGCGGCGTCCGGCGGGAACAGGGCTTCAATGGCCTGTTCCAGACGGTCCAGGCCGTACCCGGTCCGGCTGCTGATCTCCAGCACCGGCGGCAGGTCCTCCCCCGCAAGGACAGGGGGCGTGTCCGTCCCCTCCCACAGGTCCTGCTTGGTAAGGAGGAGCAGCACCCGCGGCACCTGCTCCATGGCGCAGCGCAGCAGGGCCATATCCTCCTCCCCTACGTCGCCGCCGTCCACCAGCACCAGCGCCAGCTCGGCCCCCTTCAGGGCGGCCCGGCTGCGCGCCACGCCCATGCGCTCCACCGCGTCCCCGGTCTCCCGGATGCCCGCCGTGTCAATGAGCCGCAGCAGCCGCCCGCCCAGGGTGCACCGCTCCTCCACCGTGTCCCGGGTGGTGCCGGGAATATCGGTGACGATGGCCCGCTCGTACCCCAGCAGGGCGTTGAGCAGGGAGGACTTGCCCGCGTTGGGCCGGCCCACGATGGCGCAGGGGATGCCCTCCATCAGCAGCTTCCCCCGGCGGTAGGTATCCAGCAGGGCGGAGAGCTCCCCCTCCGCTGCCGCCAGGGCCCGGTCCAGGCTGTCCGCCCCAAAGGCGTCGATGTCCTCGTCCGGGTAGTCCAGCACTGCGTGGAAATGGGCGCTTACGTCCACCAGCGCCCGGTAGATCTCCTCCACCCGGCGGCTGAGCCGGCCGGAGAGCTGCCCTCCGGCGCAGCGGGCGGCCTGGGCGCTCTCGGCGTCGATGAGGTCGGCCACCGCCTCGGCCTGCAGCAGGTCCAGCCGGCCGTTGAGAAAGGCCCGGCGGGTGAATTCCCCCGGCCCCGCCTGGCGGACTCCCTGGGCAAAGAGGGCCTCCAGCCCCAGGGCCAGCACCGCCGGAGAGCCGTGACACTGCAGCTCGGCCGTATCCTCCCCGGTATAGCTCTCCGGTCCCCGGGAGATGGTGGCCAGCACCTGGTCCACCGGACGGCCCTCCCGGTCCAGCAGGTTTCCCAATACCAGCCGGCGGCTCTCATATTCCGCCAGGGGCCGCCCGCTTTTGGCCCGAAAGACCGCTCCCGCCGCCCGGATGGCCTCCGGCCCGGACAGGCGCAGTATGCCGACCGCGGCCCGGGCAGGCCCTGTGGCGATGGCGGCAATGGTATCCCTCATCCGATCCACCTTCCTCACCCGCGCTCCGCGGGGATATCTGTCCCATTCTACCACGCATCCCCCATCCGGGGCAAGCCGCCTTCTGTTTTGCGCCCTTTTCTTTTTTAGTCGATTTTACCATCTTTTTTCCTTCTGTTTACTTTATGTAAACGCTTAGCTGCATATTGTGTCCGCTTTTTCTTTCCACATGTATGTGGATAACTGTGTGGATAATGTGGAAAAGCCTGCGCTGCAATCCACCCCTTTTTCTTCCAATTCTTCTTTCGTGCATATCACTTTGCATAAGCGCCTACAAAACCAAATTATTTTTTTGCCGGCAGATATAAAGTCTCTCCTTTTCTCCCAATTTAAGTCATATTATGTCTTTTTTTCGTGTAAAAACCTTTGGACAAGTCATATTAAGTGTACTATAATCTAAACTGGAGGTATCAATTTTATCAGCCGCGCTTGCAGCGAAGGCGCGGAGGGGAGCGGAGTTCTTTTCTCATCTTACTTCACCCCTATGCCTGTATACTGATCCGGCCGGTTCTCCGCCCGCGGGCGGGGAAATCCCACCGCCGGCTGACAGGTAAGCGGCATATCCCACATCCCCGGATCATGCCGCTTCGTCCGCAACGAGATGAGATAGCTTGGAGGGGACCGTCCCCTCCGTCGGACATCCTGTGGAGGGATATCTAAATTGAATATCAAACAGAACACAGCAAAGAGCAATGCCATCTATGAGCTGGATGGACGCCCGTCCATCCTCCAAGCCTTCCCCCTGGGACTCCAGCAGCTGCTGGCCATGTTCGTGGGCAACATCGTCCCCATGATCCTGGTGGCCAGCGCCGCCGGAATGAGCAGTGCGCAGGGTACCCTGCTCATCCAGTGCTCGGTCCTGGGCGCGGGCGTCGCCACCCTGATCCAGGCTTTCCCCCTCAGACTGGGAAAGATCCGCATCGGCTCCGGCCTGCCTGTCATGATGGGCCTGACCTATACCTTCCTGCCCATCTGCCTGGCCATCGCCACCAACCAGTCCCTGGGACTGGGCGTGCTCTTCGGCGCGCAGCTGGTGGCCGCCTTCACCTCGATCTTCGTGGCCTTCATCCTGCCCTACATCCGCAAGTTCTTCCCGCCCATCGTCACGGGCACCATCATCGTATCCATCGGCATCTCCTGCTTCCCCATCGCGGCATATAACCTGGCCGGCGGTCAGGGGGACCCCGCCATCGGCCAGCTTCACAACTGGCTCATCGGCGCGCTGGTCATCGTGGTCATCGTGGCCTGCTCCGCCTTCGGCAAGGGCATGGTCAGCGCCGCGGCGGTGCTCATCGGCATCATCGCCGGCTACCTGGTAGCCGCCTTCGCCGGATACGTTGATTTCTCCCCCGTGAAAGAGGCGGCATGGTTCGCTATTCCCCGTCCCCTGGCCTTCGGCGCGCTGAAGTTCGATGTGACCATTATCCTGGTCTTTATCCTGCTCTACTTCATCAACGCCGTGGAGATGGTGGGCGACATGACCGTGTCGGCCACCGGCGGCCTGGGCCGTCAGCCCAGGGACGAGGAGCTCTCCGGCGGTATCATGGGCAATGCTGTTGCCTGTATGTTCTCTTCTATTTTCAACTGCTTCGCCACCGGCTCCTACAGCCAGTGCTCCGGCATCGTGGCCATGACCAAGGTCTGCTCCCGCTATGTCATGGGCGCCGGCGGCCTGACGCTGGTGGTGGCCGCCTTCTGTCCCAAGCTGGCCTCGGTGCTCTCCACCATCCCCAACTGCGTGGTGGGCGGCGCCACCATCGTGGTCTTCTCCATGATCACCATGAGCGGCATGAGCCTGGTGGCCAAGAGCCGCTTCACCAGCCGCTCCATGCTGGTGTGCGGCATCTCCCTGACGCTGGGTCTGGGCATCTCCTTCGCCAAGGACAGCCTGGACGTCATCGGCGGCTATGTGCAGATGTTTTTCGGTGAGTCCAGCATCATCCTGGTGGCTCTCACCGCCATCGTTCTCAATATCGTTCTGCCCAAGACACAGGAGGACCGGGACGCCGAGGTGTCCGCCGACTGATTAACAGAAAGGAGCACGTACATCATGATCGACCATCTGCTGAAAAACGGTATCATCGTCACTGTCAATCCCGACCGGGAGGTGTTCTTCCACGGCGCTGTCGCCGTCCAGGGCAACAAAATCGTGGACGTGGGCGAGAGCGCCGCGCTGGAGGCCAAGTATCCCGACGCGGCCCAGGTCACCGACCTGGAGGGCAAGATCGTCTTCCCCGGCTTTGTCAACACCCACAACCACCTCTTCCAGACCCTGCTCAAGGGCCTGGGCGACGACATGGTGCTCAAGGACTGGCTGGAGACCATGACCTTCCCCGCCGCCACCAACCTGACCCGTGAGGACTGCTACCTGGCCGCCATGCTGGGCTGCATGGAGGGCCTGCACAGCGGCATCACCACCATGCTGGACTACATGTATCCCCACCCCACCGGTGAGCTCTCCGACGGCGTCATCGACGCCATGCGTGAGCTGGGCATCCGCGGCATCCTGGGCCGGGGCTGCATGGATACCGGCGCGCAGTTCGGCGTCCATCCCGGCATCATGCAGGACATGGATACCATCGAGAAGGACCTGCGCCGCCTCTTTGAGACCTATCACAACAGCGAGAACGGCCGCATCAAGATCTGGGTGGCCCCCGCGGCCATGTGGTCCAATTCCCGCCCCCTGCTGGAGATGCTGTGGCGGGTGACCAATGAGTACAAGTCCGGCTTCACCGTCCATATCTCCGAGACTCCCTTCGACCGCGACGCCGCCGAGGAGCTCCACGGCAAGCCCGATGCCGAGCTGCTGGAGGAGATGGGCATCGTAGGTCCCAACGTGCTCATGGTCCACTGCTGCTACCTCACCGACAAGGACATCGCCATGGCCAAGAAGTATGACATGAAGGTGTCCCACAACGTCTGCTCCAACCAGTACCTGTCCTCCGGCGTGGCCGATGTGCCCAAGATGCTCAGAAACGGCATCACCGTCTCTCTGGGCGTGGACGGCGCCGCCTCCAACAACGCGCAGGACATGGTGGAGCTGATGAAGTTCACCGCCCTGCAGCACAAGGTGGCCACCCGGGATCCCCTGGCCATGACCGCCGAGAAGGTGCTGGAGATGGCCACCATCGACGGCGCCCGGGCCCTGGGCATGGAGGATGAGATCGGCTCCCTGGAAGTGGGCAAGAAGGCCGACCTGGTCATCTTCGACCCCGTGGAGTGCCCCAAGGCCATTCCCATGCACAACCCCGTCTCCACCCTGGTCTACTCCGCCTCCATGAAGAACATCGTGGGCGCCATGGTGGACGGCAAGGTGGTCATGGAGAACGGCGTCATCACCACCGTCAAGGACGAGAAGGAGATCTACCGCCGTGTCCAGAAGTGCGCCGAGGACCTGTGCGAGCGCGGCCACATCACCAACCGCCGCGAGGGCCACAAGTGGAACCGCTCCTTCGGCTGAGCCTTACCCCGTAAAAACATCCGGCCCGCCTCCTCCGGGAGGCGGGCTTTTTTTCTTCCGGCACCCGATTGTGGTCACATATTTTGGCTGTCTATTTCATTTTTGTATCCATTTTGTTACCGTACTGTGACCATCCTCTGCTATACTGTCCCCATCTTCCGGGCCGCGGGCGGCCCGGCCCGCGACAGGAGGGCTCTTCATGACGTTCCGGAACCGCGCCTGGAAACGGGGCGCGCCCCATCCTTATCCCATCCGTCAGGCCCTCTGGGATTACCAGCTGGAGGAGGCGCGCCAGCTCCCCGGCCACTGCCTCCGGCGGCTGGGGCTGGCCGGGGACGCGGTGTGGGCCGTGACCATCGACTGCTTCTTCTTCCACACCCGGGACGGTTCCGCCCTCTTTGCCCCTCCGGTACTCGATCCGGTCAGGGACCGGTACTGCTTCTCCCTGCCCATCCCGCCGGAGGAACTGACCGGTGTGGAGATCCATCTGACCTGTTATCAGGGGCCCCGGCGGAAGCGCCGCGCCGCCGCTCTCTCCTTTCCCCTGTGGGAGCTGTCCTTCGCCCGTGTTTCCCCCCGGCTGCTCCGGTTCACCCTGGCTCCGGGGGACACCGGCTGCTCGGTGGCCGCCCCCCTCCCGCTCAGGGAGGGGTGGGAATCCACCGTCTGCTCCGCGGACGGCGGCGTCCACTGTTTTGCCTTTTCCTCCCCTCCCGGCTGACCGCATCCCTGCCAGCCGGGCAAAAACGCGCCCCCGGTCTTTTGAGACCGGGGGCGCGTTTTCTTCTTTCACAGGTCACAGGCAGGCCGGCTCACGCGCCGGTACCGCCGCCGAATTCCCGCAGCGTCAGGTTTTTGTTGCGCTCCGCCGTCCAGTCGATGGCCCACTGGGATCCGAACAGCAGGAGCTGGTTGCCCTTGTAATCCTCCACCAGCTTGGTGTCGGAACCCAGGATCAGGTCCTCCTCCTTCAGCGGCTCGGCGTCCTCCTCTTCCCGGACGATCCAGCGCAGGTACTCGTAGGGCAGGCCCTCCATGTAGAGGTCCACGTTGTACTCGTTCTTCAGCCGGTACTCCAGCACGTCGAACTGCAGGGTGCCCACCACGCCCACGATGACCTCCTCCATGCCGGTGTAGGGGGTCTTGAAGATCTGGATGGCGCCCTCCTGAGCGATCTGCTCCATGCCCTTGAGGAACTGCTTGCGCTTCATGGTATCCAGGCTCCGCACCCGCTTGAAGTGCTCGGGGGCGAAGGTGGGGATGGGATCAAATCTGAACTTCTTCCCCGGGGCGCACAGGGTGTCGCCGATGGAGAAGATGCCCGGGTCAAACACGCCGATGATGTCGCCGGCGTAGGCCTCCTCGATGATCTCCCGCTCGGCGGCCATGAGCTGCTGGGGCCGGGAGAGGCGGAGCTTCTTGCCGCCCTGGACATGGTAGACTTCCTTATCGGCCTCAAACTTGCCGGAGCACACCCGCATAAAGGCGATCCGGTCCCGGTGGGCCTTGTTCATGTTGGCCTGGATCTTGAACACAAAGGCGGAGAAGGAATCGTCCATGGAGTCAACGACCTCGTCCCCGGCCTTCCGGGGCAGGGGGGCGGTGGTCATGCGGAGAAAATGCTCCAGGAAGGGCTCCACGCCGAAGTTGGTCAGGGCCGAGCCGAAGAACACCGGCGAGAGCTTGCCGTGGCGCACCCGGTCCAGGTCGAACTCGGCGGCGGCGCCGTCCAGCAGCTCGATCTCGTCCACCAGCTGCTGGTGCAGGCCCGCGCCGATGAGACCGTCCAGATTGGGATCTCCCAGCTCCACCTCGGTGGCGGTGGCCGCCTTGGCGCCGCCGTTGCTGGTAAAATGGATGATCTTTCCGGATCCCCGGTCGTAGACGCCCTTGAAATCCTTGCCGCAGCCGATGGGCCAGTTCACGGGATAGGTCTCGATGCCCAGCTCCTTCTCCAGCTCCTCCAACAGCTCAAAGGAGTCCCGGGCCTCCCGGTCCATCTTGTTGATGAAGGTGAAGATGGGGATGTCCCGCATGGCGCAGACCTTGAAGAGCTTCCGGGTCTGGGCCTCCACGCCCTTGGCCGCGTCGATGACCATGACGGCGCTGTCGGCCGCCATCAGGGTGCGGTAGGTGTCCTCAGAGAAGTCCTGGTGGCCCGGAGTATCCAGGATGTTGATGCAGTATCCCTCGTACTGGAACTGCATCACCGACGAGGTGACAGAGATGCCGCGCTGCTTCTCAATCTCCATCCAGTCCGAGGTGGCTGCCCGGGTGTTCTTCTTGCCCTTGACCTGGCCGGCCTGGGCGATGGCCCCGCCATAGAGCAGGAACTTCTCGGTCAGCGTGGTCTTGCCGGCGTCGGGATGGGAGATGATGGCGAAGGTGCGGCGGCGCTTGATTTCCGCTTCATATTTTGACAAGGGATGTCCCTCCAAACCTAAAATAGCCTATATCGCAATACATAGCGTAATATTTTATCATATCTTTCGGTATATCACAAGGGAATCTCCTCCTGTTTCTCCGCAAAACCGTCCTCACCGGGGCTGTGCAGCCCCGCCAGCAGCCCGGGCAGGTCCCCGAAGGCCCTCAGGACCGGATATTTCCCCTCCACGGTCCCAAAGCCGTAGGCCGCGTGGATAAAGGGCACTCCCGCCGCCTCCGCCGCATTGCAGTCCCCCTGGGTGTCCCCCACGTAGACCGGGTGCTTCAGACCGTTGCGCTCCGTCACAAGGCGGATATTGGCCGCCTTGTCCAGCCCCGTGCGGCCGGGGCACTCAAAATCCCGAAAATACCGGCCCAGGCCGGTGACGGCGAAAAAGCCCTCGATATACCCGCTCTGGCAGTTGCTTACCACGAAGAGGGGATACCGCCCGGCCAGCCGCTCCAGCGTCTCCTCCAGCCGGGGATAGAGCCTGCCGCCGTGGACCGCCAGATACTCCGCCTGCCGCCGGGCGCACTCGGCCATCACCCGCTGCCGCTCCTCCGGCTCCAGCCAGAGCATCAGCCGGTCGGCGATGTCCCGCAGCAGCATGCCCATGCAGGCGCGCACCTGCTCCGGCTGAAAGCGCCGGGTCTGACCGCATGCCGCCAGAGCCAGGTTCCAGGCGGCGCAGATGCTGTCCACCGCGTCCCAGAGCGTGCCGTCCAGGTCAAAAAGCACTCCGTCCACCATATCCGGACCTCCTGTCCGTTGTGATCTCAACTTATTTTACCACGGCCCGGCAGGGGCATACAATGGGGCAGACGGTCAAAAAAAGCCGGCCCTGCGGCCGGCTTTTCAGCATGTCGATCACTCTTTCGCCTCGTCGATATAGCTGTACAGGGTGTACTTGGAGATGCCGAAGAATTTGCACACCTTGTCGCCGCTCTTGGTGATGAGAAAGGCCCCGGTGTTGTTGAGGAACTGGATGGCCTTCACCTTATCCTCCTTGTTCATCAGCGCCACCGGCTTGCCCACCACCCGGACGCTCTGCTCAATGAGCTCGTCCAGCAGGTCGCTGACGTTGCGGGCGATGGGCTCGGGCTCCCGGGTCTCCTGCTCCGTACTGGTGAACTGCTTGAGATTGTTCTCCATGGCCAGCATCAGGGTGATGTCGTAGTTGATGCCGAAGATGCCCACGGCCTCCCCGCTGTCATCCCGGATATAAAAGGTGCTGGACTTGAGGATCTTGCCGTCCTTGGTGCGGGTCAGGTAGGCTACATGGTCTTTCAGCTTGGTGCGGTCGCTGTTCAGGGCCTCCAGCACCACATGGGAAGGTCCGTCCCCCACCTTCCGTCCGGTGACATGGCCGTTCTCGATGGCCACGATGGAGCTCTCTGCGTCGTTGGAGATCAGGTCGTGGACCACCACCTCGCAGTTTGGCCCGAACTGCTGGGCGATCCCCTTGGCCAGCTGAAACAAAAACTGGAGCACAGATGCCTCAGGCATAAAACATCTCCTCCTTTTCCGGTGTATGGCGCGGTCCCGGAGCCGGGCGGATGGAGGAATATTTCCCACACCATCGGATTTTGCCGCGCTGTATCATTTTTATCTATTTTATCATATCAGGTCACAATTACAAGAAAAAATCTGTTTGCTAAAAAAATTTTTGCCAAGCTGAAAAAGGGTTGATTTTCTCAAAATAATATGTTAGACTGTGAGTGTAAAAAGAGTTATATCTATGCAAATTGACCAAACTCATCATATCAGTTGTGGCTGCAACGAAGTGCTTCGCGCACGGGCTGAATGAACGTCTTTCATTTCGGCCGTCCGCGGCGGCCGGGCTGGAAGGACGCTCATTTCAATGGGGGTCCTTTTTCTTTTTCCCGCCGGACGCCGGACCCCCATCACATCCATCCAAAAAGGAGGAATTACACATGCTGCTGGTCGGAAACGGAAAACTCATCACCCGCAACGAAACACTCCCCTATCTGGAGGACGGTGCCGTCGCTATTGACGGTCAGCTCATCAAGGAAGTGGGCCCCTTTGCCGAGCTCAAGGCCAAATACCCGGACGCTCAGTTTGTGGACGCCAAAGGCGGCGTCATCATGCCCGGCCTCATCAACGCCCACACCCATATTTACTCCGGCCTGGCCCGGGGACTGAGCATCAACGGCTTCAACCCCACCAACTTTTTTGAGGTGCTGGATGGTCAGTGGTGGTATATCGACCGTCACCTGACTCTGGACGGCACCCGGGCCTGCGCCTACGCCACCGTGCTGGACTGCATCCGGGACGGCGTCACCACCATCTTCGACCACCACGCCTCCTTCTGTGAGATCCCCGGCTCCCTCTTCGCCATCAAGGACGTGTGCCAGGAGCTGGGCATTCGCGCCAACCTGTGCTATGAGGTCAGCGAGCGGGACGGCATGGAAAAGTGCGACCAGGCCATTCAGGAGAACGCCGACTTCGCACGCTGGTGTAAGGAGCAGGACGACGATATGATCCAGGCCATGTTCGGCGGCCACGCCCTGTTCACCATCTCGGACCAGACCTTTGAGAAGATGGTCAAGGCCAATGATGGGCTCACCGGCTTCCACATCCACGTGGCCGAGGGCATGAACGACGTGTACGACTCCCTGCGCAACTACGGCTGCCGCCCGGTGAACCGCCTGCTCTACAACGGCATTCTGGGCGAAAAGACCATGCTGGGCCACTGCATCCACGTCTCCCCCGCCGAGATGGAGATCATCAGGGAGACGGGCACCATGGTGGTCAACAATCCCGAGTCCAACATGGGCAACGCCGTGGGCTGCGCCCCCACCCTCCAGCTCTGCCAGAAGGGTATCCTGGTGGGCCTGGGCACCGACGCCTACACCCACGACATGCTGGAGAGCCTGAAGGTCATCCTGCCCATGCAGCGCCACAATGTGGCCCAGCCCAACGTGGGCTGGTGCGAGACCACCGGCATGCTCTTCCGCAACAACCCCCGGATCGCCGCCCGCTATTTCAAGAAGCCTCTTGGCATCCTGGCGGAGGGCGCCGCCGCCGACGTGATCGTCATGGACTACAAGCCCTTCACCCCCTTCTCCGACGCCAATATCGACGGCCACATGCTCTTCGGCATGATGGGCAAAAACTGCCGCACCACCATCATCAACGGCAAGGTGGTCTACCAGGACCGGGAGTTCGTGGGCATCGACGAGGACCGCATCAACGCCTGGTGCATGGAGCAGTCCAAAAAGCTCTGGGGCGAGCTCAACCACTGTACTTATTAAATGCGCAAAGCAGCGTTGATGCGGTCCTCTCCAAGTGTTTTGCCAACGGCAAAACCTTGATGCCGGGGCAATTCATTTGCCCCGCGCAGATCAAAGCATATGGGCCCCCGCACGGCCACGCCGGGCGGGGAAGGCGCATCAACGCCTGGTGCATGGAGCAGTCCAAAAAGCTCTGGGGCGAGCTCAACCACTGTACTTATTAAATGCGCAAAGCAGCGTTGATGCGGTCCTCTCCAAGTGTTTTG